>OMQI01000113.1 GCA_900313185.1 uncultured Rhodospirillaceae bacterium | reverse complement strand
TGGAATATAAAGCATATTATAATCTATGGCATTATGCAAACCGCAACAATATGCGACAGCCATAAAAAATGAGAATACAATGATAAGTAAACCGGAGGCAAGTCCGTCCAAACCATCGCTCAAATTAACCGCATTTGAAGCTCCGGATATAACCACCACCGCAAAAGGAACATATAACCAAGACAGGTTTATAAACAAATTTTTGAAATACGGGAATGACAATATAGTATTAATCCCACGTGGAGTCGCAGCCGTGATAATACTAGCGGCTATAAGAGCTGTCAAAAACTGCAAAAAGAGTTTCATACCGGCAGTCATTGCATTGGAATTTTGTCTTTTAACTTTCCAATAATCATCGACAAAGCCGGTTAAACCATACATAATGAGAATAAGTATACTCACCCAAACAAAGTGATAGGTTATGTTTGCAAACAAAAATATTGAAAGCACCGCAGTACCCAAAATAAGGATTCCACCCATAGTAGGAGTGCCTTTCTTTGTTTGCAAATGGCTTTGCGGACCATCTTCTCTGATAGGTTGCCCAAACTTTTGCCACTTACGCAAAAAATCAATTAGCTTTCCGCCGCATATAAGACTCAGCAAAAGAGCGGTCAAAAACGCCAAAACCATACGATATTCCAATGATAAACCTGTATACCATAACGTCAACATAACATATTTCTCCTGATATTTTGTGAAATTTTATTCCAAATATCTAAAATAAGTCTTAAAAAACGATAATTTATTGTTTAAATTTACGAGAATTTTACTATTATTCGTATATGGTATTTTCCAAACAAGGGGAATTGATATGAACAAATTATATATGTTGGCTTTAGTCAGTTTAGCTGTCAGTGTAAATCCGGTATTTGCCGAAGATCCTTTTGGCGGCGACGGGGATGATGATATTTTTGCTTCTGAACCTTCGGGCGATGCAAAACAAATCGAAAACAGAGCTGCTCTGGTTTCATCGTTTTTAAGTAATCGTGTTCCGGAATCTACTGCAAAAAATATCAACAAAGCCGAAAAAGTTTTTTGCTATACCGTAGATTACGCCCAAGCAGGATATGAAGGATACACCATTCATAATTTAGCTCTTAAAGGTTCTTGCGGCGAACTTTCGCAAGCAGGCAGAGATTTGATTAAAAATTCGATTTTTGAAAACAACTCTCTTTATTCCAATAGCAAAGACAATTGCAATATTTCCCCGAAGATTATACTGAGATATATTAACGGCGCCGATTACACCGATGTATTGTTTTCATCACCTTGTCAATCACTTACCTTTTTCCACGATAGTGATATAATCACCATCAATGCTGCTCCGGGAGCGGCCATAATTGACCAAGTTGTTAAGGCCTATGCCGGATTATCGGAGCCATATCAATCTCCTGCTCTTTTGGGACAAATGGTTGCCAACGGACAAGCTCTTAATCAACGAGACAAGGAAGTATTACGCAAAATGGCTCCGGCTGAAGCCCCGATAAAAAAGTGGCACACTCAACAGCCTACGGCCCCTCAACAAGCACCGGCTCCCAGCAAACAACCTGCAAGATCCGGTTGGAATAAGTTACGTCAATAAACCGGGGTAAAATTCTGTTGATTAATTAAGTGTCCGCTTGCCTAAAGGGGGATTATGGTTTATTTATGTTGATACGAAGTAATTTTAGGTAAAATAAAGTGAAAAATGTATCTGATTTAAAAACTGCGATTTTATATGCACAAGCTATGTATGACGGTGCCACCGAGGCAAAGCAGCTTGATGCTTTGTATAGTGATGCCGATACTTTAAGCAATATCGTCGGTGAGAAAAGAGAAGACTTTAATAAATTGAACAATCCGTTATGGAAATACGCTCAAAAAGAAGAAGTGTTGACCGAAATATGTCAAAAACTCGACTTATCGCAAAGTATGCTCAATACTCTTAAGCTACTGGCGCAAAACGGTAAGTTGAACGTGTTGGAACAAACTTTGCAACAGTTCATTCTTCTCTACCAAAAAAAGCATGACATAGCCGAAGTTGAAATAACAACGGTTATACCGCTCAATTCATCGCAAGAAAGTTTGTTAAAAAGCAAATTGGAAAATATTTTTCATAAACAAATAATATTACGTTATGTCATTAATCCGCAAATAATCGGCGGACTGGTGATTAAATACGGCACAAATTTTATAGATAACTCAGTAAAGCATAAACTGCGTGCTTTAGAACAGCTTATGAAAGGGACAAAGTAATGTCTGTACAGGCAGATGAAATATCCTCTATTTTAAAAGAGAAAATCGCTGATTTTGATTTATCTTCCGATATGTCGGAGGTAGGTCGTGTTTTATCGGTGGGTGACGGAATTGCCCGTGTTTACGGACTGGATAAAGTTCAGCTCAATGAAATGGTTGAGTTTGAAAACGGAGTGAAAGGTATGGCACTTAACTTGGAAGAAGACAGTGTCAGCGTGGTTCTGTTCGGCTCCGATGAAGGCGTTAAAGAAGGAGATATAGTCAAGAGAACCGATAAAATCGTCAGTGTTCCGGTAGGAAAAGCTTTATTGGGGCGTGTGGTTGATGCTTTAGGTAATCCGATAGACGGAATGGGAGAAATCAAGGCCGAAAAATACAGCAACGCCGAAATAAAAGCTCCGGGCATTATTCCGAGAAGAAGCGTACACGAACCGGTACAAACAGGGTTAAAGGTTATCGATTCACTGATTCCGATCGGACGTGGTCAACGTGAGCTTATCATCGGTGACCGTCAAACCGGTAAAACTTCCATAATTATGGATACCATCATTAATCAAAAACGGGTTAATGATGCCGCAAAAGATGATAAAGATAAGCTGTTTTGTATTTATGTAGCGATTGGGCAAAAACGCTCTTCCGTGGCACAAGTGGTAAAAACATTGCGTGATTTTGGTGCGATGGAATATACCATAGTTGTAGCGGCAACTGCTTCTGAAGCTGCTCCGCTGCAATACTTGGCTCCTTATGCCGGAACCGCAATGGGTGAATATTTCCGTGACAACGGTATGCATGCGGTAATCTTTTATGATGACTTATCAAAGCAAGCTGTGGCTTACAGACAAATGTCGCTTTTGATTCGCCGTCCGCCTGGACGTGAAGCTTATCCTGGCGATGTGTTCTATTTACACTCCCGTCTGTTGGAAAGAGCTTCCAAAATGAATGAAAATTACGGTTCGGGTTCCTTGACTGCTTTGCCGGTTATCGAAACTCAGGCCGGTGATGTTTCCGCCTATATTCCGACTAACGTTATTTCAATTACCGATGGTCAGATTTTCTTGGAAACAGCTCTTTTCTACCAAGGTATTCGTCCGGCCGTAAACGTTGGTATTTCGGTTTCCCGTGTGGGTTCTGCCGCACAAATCAAGGCAATGAAACAAGTTTCAGGTTCAATGAAGTTGGATTTGGCGCAATATCGTGAAATGGCTGCATTTGCACAATTTTCTTCCGATTTGGATAAATCTACCCGCCAATTGTTGGACAAAGGTTCCAAATTGACCGAACTGTTGAAACAACCGGTTCATCAACCGATGGCTACCGAAGAGGAAGTTGCCTCTATTTTTGCAGGTGTTCGTGGTTTCCTGACCAAGATAAAAGTTGCAGATGTGAAAGACTATGAGCAAAAGAGTATAGAAGAATTGCATTCAAAACATCCGCAATATTTGGATGAAATTCGTGAAAAGAAAATAATTTCACCTGAACTGGAAAAGAAACTTGCCGAGTTTTACGGTTCGTTTACCGAAAAATATTTGCAAAAACAAGAAAAGGCAGCATAAATGGCCGGATTAAAAGAATTACGCACACGCATAGAAGCCATCAAATCCACGCAGAAGATTACTTCGGCGATGAAGATGGTGGCTGCCTCACGTTTGCGCCGTGTTCAAATATTGGTTGATAAAAATTTCGGTTATTCCGAGAATCTGCGTAAGTCTGCCCTTCGTATCATTACTGAAATAGAAAACGAAGAAAAGACAAAAGGTGTACAATTTATGCGTCCGCTGTTGTTACAGCAGAAGAAGAATCCGAGTAAATACACGTTGTGCGTTATATCGTCGGATCGTGGTTTGTGCGGAGCGTATAACAGCAATATTGCCAAACGTGCTACACAACGCATTAAAGAATTGCAAAAAGCAAATAAACAAATCACTGTTGCCTGCGTCGGCAAAAAGGCTTATGATACTTTACATCGTTATTTTTCCGGTAGCGATGTGGTTATCAATCGTGTTGACAATAAATACGTCGGTTTATCTTATGCCGAAGTGGCACATAAACTTGCCGATACAATTTTGAAGCAATTTGTTGCCGGTGAATTTGATATTTGCGAATTTGTATATGCAGATTTCAAGACTGCCATCAGCAGAACTTACGAGTGCGAACAGGTATGTCCGCTGGAACTCAATACCGAACATTTAGACGAAGAGCACTTGCAATTGATTAATCGTTCCGGTAATGCATTTTATGAGTATTTACCGGATAAGCTGACGCTTTTGACCGAGATTTTACCTATTTTGTTTAATGATAATCTGTTTAAGATTGTGGTAAACTCGGCAGCATCGGAACATAGTGCACGTATGACATCTATGGACAGTGCCACTCGCAATGCCAAAAAGATGATTAGCGAATTGACTTTGAAATATAACAGTTTAAGACAATCGGCAATTACCACCGAGCTGATAGAAATTATCGCC
>OMQI01000123.1 GCA_900313185.1 uncultured Rhodospirillaceae bacterium | reverse complement strand
TGGTGCCAATTAGGTGTTTGCCCATTCTCTATAGCATTGTCGTCTGTTTTGTTTTTTCTGTATCCCCATCCGTCCAAAATTAATAACATAACCGGTTTTTGCATTGTTTTTCCTTTCTGACTTAAATCTTTCTCTAAAAATTACCGCTATTATATATAATAAATTAAAATGTAAAAGCACTATTTGTAATTTTATAAACAGGCTTATCTATAAAAGAGGGAAAAATAAGAAATAGGTTGACATATCAGCTCCTTGCACATAAATTAAGGGAAAATAAAGAGGAAATTTTAATGAAAAAATATAGTATTGCTGCGGCTTTAACGCTTATTTGCTTTCCGGTTTATGCCGGCGAGTTTGTTTATGATTATTCCGCTGTTGCCGACGGTTTTTACGGATATACTCAATATGCCGATAAATATAGGCACTTGTACCAGCGTAATAATACTCCGGTAAGCGCTGAAATCAATACATCGGTCGGTTATAATTTTGATAACGGACAACAATTGACTTTAGGTGTTGATGCTCAGGTTGCTCACGGTAAAGAAATAAAGGATTATAATCACGGAGATTGGGGAGAAAATGTATATCTTTCGTATGCCTCCGGTTATGGCGAAATAAGCGTCGGGCAAATTTATAATGCCGCTTATCAAATGGCGGTGGGAGCCCCGACGGTGGGGTATTTTAGGGTAAATAATACTCCGATGACCGATTTTATAGCCAATCCGAACTGGCAACGCAAAGGAAAAATTACTTCTTATCGCACTCTTAATTCTACCTATTTGAATACGGATGCCGATGCGTTTAAGGTTAGTTATACGACGGAAGAAATCTATAATACCAAACTTGCGGTATCGTATACTCCGGACAGCTATTCCGAGGCCGGATTAATCAATAAAAACAGCCGTTACGACAATCGTTCCTCTTATGCGGCGGGTTTGTATAATAACTTGGATTTAGACTTTGTTGAAGTTGAGAGTTCGTTGGGTTATGCCTATAATCGTAAAAATAATCAGGAAATTTCAGCAGGTCTAAGTTTGTATCGCAAGGGGTGGACATTAGGTGGTTCGTATCGCAAGAGTTTTACTACTTCAAGCGATTATGCTTTGAATGAAACAAGCAAAGCATATATGCCGTATTATTTTGACGGTTACCGTCGCGGACAGGCTTTTAATGTTGGTTTGAGCTATGAAATCGGACCGTTTAAAACCGGTTTGTCTTATTTTGCTGCTTATGCCGATAAAACCAATAATCGTGATTCGATAGTCAGCTTTGTTAATCGTTTTGCCTTTAATAAGTACGCTTCGGTTTATTTGGCAACATCTTATGCCGAATATAAGGGAGATAAAACTTTAGACGAAGGCAATCGTGGCTATGCGATGATTGGCGGATTGGAGCTTAATTTTTAAGGACTTTGAAAAGTGAATATTGCGATTTTTTCGGACAATGAGGATTTTAAGAACGACTTGTCGGCACAGATAGTTCGTTTCACCGATAAATCGGTAATAACCGATGAAGCTCCCGATGTGATAATCGTTGATGAAGATGAAAATATGTATTCCGATAAGCGCTCGGAATATCCTTCGGTACCGATTTTGTTTTTAACCGGTAAAACCTGCGAAAATGAAGGAAATCTGAAAGTCGTTGTTCAAAAACCGCTCAATTTGATGCGTTTTCTTGATATAGTGCGTGCCGCTAACAATAAATTGGACAATTCCGCCGATGGCTTTTTGATTTTTAATAACTATGAACTTCATCCCAATCAAAAAGAAATTGTTGATTTGAAAAACAATACAACAGTCAAGCTTACGGAAAAAGAAGTTAGCATAATCAAATATTTGTATAAGAGATGTTCCGAATTTGTCGGGAAAAACGATTTGCAAACAAATGTTTGGCAATACAGTGACGGAGTTACCACTCATACCGTGGAAACACATATATATCGTTTGCGTCAAAAAGTTGAAAAAGATGAAAGGCATTTAATAATCACCGATAACGGGAAATATAAGCTGAATATGGACTGAGTAATGCCGCAATTGACAAAGAAAATAAATCCGGTAATTAATTTGAACGTAAAAGAAATTTTACGTGAAGCAAATGCTTATATCCGTGATAATTTTACGTTTTCCTTGTGTATTTTTGCGGTAAATATGGTCTATATGCTTTGTTTTAAGGCGTTGGATGGCGGAATATCCAATCCGTTAAGCATTTTATGGGTAATAAGCTACTATATTTTTTGGTGCTTTTTCTATCGTTATTATTACAATTTACATCCTTATTTCGGAGGAAAAGCGTTAGTCGGAAGTTTGGCGCCTTCCGCAAAAGCAATGGTAGTATTGTTTTTATTGGCAATAATAGTGGCATTTTTACCGATGATTCCGTTGTTCTTGGGTTTTGATGATGTGTATTTGGATATATATGAACGTTATTTATCAACTTTTGACGGGATGTCATCAAAAGGAGCAAAAGCGGGAGCTTCCGCTTGGCAAATTTTGGCTGCATACGGAGTTTTATGTCTGGTATCTCCGGTGTTGATTTGTAAGCCTTATTTAGCGTGGATTTCTTCATTGAGAGGAAAAAATTCTTCTTTTCGCAAAGTAAAAGACAGGACTAAAGGTAATTACTGGGCATTTGTAATAATTACGGCGTTGCTGTTGCTTCCGGAAGCCGCTGCTTCGCAGCTTGATAAATTGTGGAATTGTCGTAATTGGCTGGATTATACGGTAAGCACCATAGTTTTTGTATATACAAATATAATTTTTGCCAAGATTTATGATTTCTTTTATTTAAAACATTAAAAAAGCAGCGGTATTTAACCGTTGCTTTCCTTGTTAAAAGTTACCTGTAAAATTCTGGCACGCCTGTTTTGATTAATTGGCTTTTCAATCGCACGATTAAATATAAACGGGTTGCGTGAATAGTTCAAATAGATATTTCCTTCGTTATCAGCGGCGGTTTGATAGTACATTCCGTTGGCCTTAAATATTGTTCCGGCGGGAATTTCTTCCTTTATATAAGATTGAATAGGGCTGTCATAAATAAAATGCCTGTCTTCATCAAATATCGGAATGTATAAAAAGCCTCCCTGATAAACCACGCCCCAACAAGTCATCACATATCGCCGCCCATAATCAGCCATCAGATAAAAATTGACCAGATAAATCGATTCGGCTTCAATGTCGTGAAAATCTTCGCTGATAATCTGCTCTACGATTTTTTGCGAAGAGTAGGCGCAGATACGGCGAATGATTAAATTGCCGTTTGGATTGCGGTGCAGATAATAGACATAACCGGCAAAGCAGAATATGTCTTCATCGGGGATGATTTCTTGCCTGATTTTGATATCAGA
>OMQI01000115.1 GCA_900313185.1 uncultured Rhodospirillaceae bacterium | reverse complement strand
TTTTATTGGTTGCGGGGGAAGGATTTGAACCGACGACCTTCAGGTTATGAGCCTGACGAGCTACCAAGCTGCTCTACCCCGCGATATGCGTTAACAAGTGACTACATAATATATTTGCATTCTTTTGTCAAGCCCCAAAATTAAAAAAATATTTTTTTATTTATTTTCCTATCATATTTACTGCTTTATCGGAATATTCCTTCATTGTCTGCGCACTTTGTTGCAGTTTTTTATGTTCTGTTTCCGATAAATTAGGCGTGATAACGTGATATATGCCCTGACGATTTACCACCGTAGGCAAAGACAAACAAACATCTTCCACGCTTTCCACCTGTTTATGGTGAGAAGAAACCGTCAGAATTGAATAGTCATTGTTGCTGATAGCACGGCAAATTTGTGTCAGAGCACCGGCAATTCCGTAGCATGTCCATCCCTTTCCTTCAATGATTTTGTAAGCAGATTTGACTACTCCTTCATTTATTTCGGCTTTTTTATTTTCATCCAAAGCTTTGCCTATACTTTTAGCGTATTCATCTAAAGTAAGAGTACCGGCCTCGGCATTTGACCATACTAAAACTTCGCTGTCTCCGTGCTCTCCTAAGACATCGGCGTGCACCGATTTAGCGGAAACGCCTAAATAGAACGCCAATAATGTTCTGAAACGGGCAGTATCCAAAACCGTTCCGCTACCGATAACTCTTTCTTTAGGGAAACCAGAGAGTTTGAGGGCAACTTCAGTCATAATATCAGCCGGATTTGAAGTAATAATCAAAATGGTGTTTGGCGCATGTTCCTTAATTTGCGGAATGATGCTTTCAAAAATTTTCACGTTGCGTCCCAATAAATCTATACGGGTTTCTCCCGGTTTCTGGTTAGCTCCGGCGGTTACAATTACTACGTCGCTGTCGGCCAAATCTTCATAATTTCCGGCTTTGATTTTTCCGGCTCCGGCAAACGGGGCGGCGTGCGCAATGTCCATTGCTTCTGCCTCTGCCTTTTTCTGGTTGGCATCAATCAATATTACTTTATGTGCTACACCGGTCATCATTAGTGAAAATGCGGCTGCACTGCCTACTGCACCGGCTCCGATTATTCCGACTTTCATTTTTTTTCTCCTTAAATTGTATCTGTTTATATAATTATGTGCCGAATGGTATAAAAACAAGAGGTTTATATTAAATATTGACAATTATTGATTGTAGAATATACCTTATCAGATGGAGAGGGAAATATGTTAAAAACCAATGCAATGCGGATTCTGGAAACAGCCGGAGTGGATTATAAAGCCTATGAATATAATCCTACTGCCGGAATCGATGCCGTTTCGATTGCCGGATATATAAAAAAACCGGTGGAGCAAACATTTAAAACTTTGGTTACGCAATCAGCCAATACGCAACACGGATTTAATCATTTTGTGTTTGTAATTCCGGCTAATGCCGAGCTAAACGTAAAGAAGGCCGCTCAAGCCGCCGGTGTTAAAAATATTGAAATGCTTCCGCAAAAAAAATTGTTGCCGCTTACCGGATATATACACGGCGGGTGTTCCCCTTTGGGTATGAAAAAAGATTTTCCTACTTTTATTGATGAAACCGCTGTTTTGTTTGATACAATATGCTTAAGCGGTGGAAAGATAGGGTTGACGCTCGATTTGAATGCCGAAAAATTAGCGACGGCAATCGGGGCAAAATTTGCAGATTTGACTTTGTAAATAAAAAAATCAAAAAAATTATACAAAATACTTGACAAATATTGCAAACAGAGTATCTTAAATCTTGCGATTTTTTTACAATTAATGCTAATTTTTAATTTCTTAAGCTTATGAAGACAAAGAAAGAAGCTTTACGTCAGATTCTTGGAATTATGGACGAACAAGGTGAGTTATCTGTTGCAGACATCGCTGCTGCCCTGAGAGCCAGACAGTATCCGAAGGTTGAGGAAACTTTTGATCTGCTGGTAGAGGTATTCGGTGAGCGCAAGCGCGTTTCGTTCGAGACCGGTAAGGATATGTCGCCGCTTGCCATTTTCCCACGTAAGAACCTGAAGTTCTACATTGAACTGGATGAGTCCGGTATGGTGCCATTTCCTGATGAGAAGGCCAAGGCAGAATTTCCTGACGAGGAGATTGCCGTGCTGATTCAGGAGGTCCATGATGAGCTCAATGAGAAGCTCCGTGAGCTGGGTAAGCCGATTCTTTCCGGTGATTACTGGATGAACGGTCACGAGCTCCCCGGCCACATCGGATACTGGATGGCCAGGTTCCGTGACGGCAAGCTTAAGGTGGATTACTACGATGCCACCCGCAAAGCCAAGGTTCGTCGATTCGGTCGCTTTACTTCTTAAGATTAACCCCCGAGTGTGTTTATACTCGGGGGTTAATCTTATTTTGACTTTAAATTTTGCAGAAAGTGCTTGCAATTTTTATTTTTTATGCTATACAAAGCAAGCGTTTGAATGATTCAAACGTATTGTGTTAATAATTTGTGGGAGGCGAGCCATCGTCTGACCACAAACCTAGTTAAAAGAGGTATAAAATGGCTAAATCTAAAAAGAAAATTTTAGGTCTTATCAAGCTGCAAATACCTGCCGGAAAGGCAAATCCGTC
>OMQI01000117.1 GCA_900313185.1 uncultured Rhodospirillaceae bacterium | reverse complement strand
TAACCGGAAGCAATTACATCTTCACTTAAAATTTTATATCCGCCGTCTGCACTCGGTGTCGCCAATGAAATTTCTATCGCATCCTTGGTCGGCTTAAATGAAATATGAGCATCTATCGTCCAAACTTCTGACTTTTCACTCGGAAACACACTAAATCCCCATACCGTAATTTTATAATATGTGGCAATACCGGCAAAGAGCACGGACAAGCCCAATAAAATTCCCAAAACTCCGCGCACCGAAAATATATTTTTCATTTATTTAGTCCTTAAAATTTATTTTAATGTATTGGAAATAGACACATCGACAATCGCTCTGCCGCTCAAAATATTACGACCGATAAGCGTCTGATATTCAAAATTTTCACGTTCGGCAATCGTAAAATTTGCTTTAAAAGATTCGCCGCCCATTTTGACTTCCATTTCCACCATCGGACGGTGTTCATCTTCAAGAATACGTTTTACTTTAATTCTTTTTACCAAAGGTTTTTCAAAAGTATGAGTTTCTTTAGTTTCACGATTGATAACCGTAAATGCTACCCAACTTTTGCCGTCCCGCTCAAAAACTTTCATTGAATCGGCATCTAATGACGAAGATGTTGCACCGGTATCTATTCTGGATAAAAACGGCGATTTCATCGGAGGCAAATATACTTTTTCAACCGCACCGATAACATTTGCCGGACGAGGAGCCGCCGGTGTCGGAGCTTTTACTTCTTTAACCGTATGCGGAACTATCCCCGGAACAACAGGCTCTTTTTGGGTTGTACACGAAACCAATAAAATAAAACTGATAAACAAACTTATTTTACGCATTTTATCCTCTGCCGAAAACTTTATTTTCCTTGATAATCTTCCTTTTTTTCCGGATTGTAAAGCACAAAAAAAACATATCCGCAAGGTATACAGAATCAGTAAAATACTTTTTTTACCAAGCAAATTTTAGTGTGCATCATTCCAATTTTTACCGATTCCGGTTTCTGCCACAAATTTAACCGAAAAATCGACTACATTTTCCATAATATTTTTCATTAATTCGGCAACTTTATCGGCAATTTCCGCTTTGGCTTCAACCACCAATTCATCGTGAACTTGCAACAGCAATCTGGCATCTAATTTTTGTTCTTGTAAAGCATTATCCAAACGAATCATCGCCATTTTCACTATATCTGCCGCACCTCCTTGAATCGGTGCATTTATGGCAGCACGCTCGGCAAAAGCTACCAAACGCTGATTAGATGCATTCACATTACCGACATAACACTTGCGCCTAAACGGGGTTTCGACATATCCGTTAGCGTGAGCATATTGAATAGTTTCATCCATATAGCGTTTAATTTCCGGCATAATTTGAAAATATGACGATATATATTTTTTAGCCTCGGCTGGTTCAATACCTATTTGTTTAGCAAGTCCGTATTGAGAAATACCATAAATAATCCCGAAATTAATGGCTTTGGCACGGCGACGATGTTCTTTATCAACCTGCTCAAGAGGAATACCGAAAACATGAGATGCTGTTGCTTTATGAATATCCGTATTTTGCGCAAAGGCATCTTGCAAAGCTTTTACATTTGCATACGAGGCTATTAATCTCAACTCCATCTGACTGTAATCAGAAGCTACTAAAACATACCCTTCTTTAGCTTCAAAACACCCTCTTATTTGTTTTCCGATTTCGGTTCTTATCGGAATGTTTTGTAAATTCGGATTTGAAGAAGCCAATCTTCCGGTATTGGCCACCGTTTGTGAAAATGTTGTATGAACACGATTATTTTTATCGTGCGCTTCCAATAATGAAGTAGTATAGGTCGACTTCAATTTATTATACATGCGCCACTCCAATATTTTGGCGACAATTTCATTTTCTTCGGCCAAAGTTTCTAACACATCGGCGCTGGTGTTATATGAACCGGAAGCGTTTTTCTTTCCTTTCAATCCCAGTTTATCGTATAAAATATGGCCGATTTGCGCCGGAGAATTCAGGTTAAACTCCTCTCCTGCCAATGCAAAAATTTCTTGCTCCATTATTGATATTTGTTTGCTGAAAGAACTGTCTAAATCAGATAATGCGGCACTGTTCAGCACTATTCCCGCATCTTCCATTTTAAGCAGCACGGGTATTAAAGGTCTGTCCATTCCTTCATATACAAAAGTTTTCTTCTCATCAAAAATTCGCTTTTTCAACAAATTATACAAGCGCAAAATATAATCTCCGATTTCAAAGACATATTGCCCGAACTCCGGATTTTCAAAATCTATCGGCATATTTTTGGCATTTGATTTTGGTTCTGCCATTACCCTATTAAAAAAATATTCACACATTGATTTAAAATCATGCTTATGTTCAGAACTGTCTAAATCATAAGACATAATACTGATGTCATCAAACGGATTCAAATCAAGCATTCGTCCGCAAATTTTATTTAAATTATGCCAAAGAGTTTTAACATCTGCCGCTACCTTTAAGATATTTTTATTTTCTGCCAACTCGCTCAAAAATTTTATGATTATATCTCGGTTTAAGGTTTCTTTATTGTCAAAGGCAAACAGATCCTCGCTCTTTGAACATTCGGCAAACGGAACATAATAACTTGTATACATTTTCGGACTTATACTTATTCCGCAAAAATTATGATTATTATGCAATAAGGCAATGCCGGCAACTGAAGTTTGATTAATTTTTTTATTTAAATCCTCGAGCTGTGCCAATGTCGTAATTTTAATATAATTTGTCGGTTTACTGATATTTTCCGGCTCGGATTTTTCAATATTGTCACTGTCACACTGTCGTTGTTGCGCCCATTGTTCCAGCTTAGGGCGAATCGCTCTAAAACCAAGGGTGTCGGTAAATGCAAGCAATTCTTTGCTATCCGGTGCATGACATTTAAATTCTTCAATATTATGTTCCAAATTTATATCATTTTTTAGCGTTACCAATTGTAAAGATATTTTGGCCGCATTCTCATTTTCTTTAAGCAACTCCCGACGACGAGGCTTGTCAATTCTATCCAAGTTATCAAAAATTCCCTGCAAAGAACCAAATTCATTTACCAATTCCGCTGCGGTTTTCAAGCCAATCCCCGGAACTCCCGGAATATTATCTATCTTATCTCCGGCAAGAGCTTGCACATCAACTACTCTGTTTGGTAAAACACCAAATTTTTCTTTAACATCAGCGTCGGTAAAAAACTTTTCTTTCATACCGTCATAAAAAGTTACACCGGCCCTGATTAATTGCATTAAATCTTTATCGGCGGAAACAATGACAACCTCATTTCCTTTATCTAATGCTTGTTCGGTATAACTTGCTATCAAATCATCGGCTTCATAACCATCTTGTTCAATATACGGTAAGCCCATTACTTCAATAGCTTTTCTGATAAGCTCGAATTGCGGAATCAACAGCTCCGGAGGTTCGGCACGATTTGCTTTGTAATCTTCATAAATTTCATTACGAAAATTCCGACGATGAGCATCTAAAAGCACCAAGCAATAATCACACGGAATATTTTTCAATAAGCGCATAAACATTGTAACAAAGCCGTATACCGCATTAACCGGAACACCGCTCGGCGATGTCATATTAGGCAATGCATAAAAAGCACGAAAAATATATCCGGAACCGTCAATTAAACAAACTTTACTCATTTTTATCTCCTTAAAGGCAATATATACAAGTTTTCTTTCAGAGCCAAGTATTTTAAAATTTGCTCCCAAACTTTATATTTTCGTTAACTTCTGAGCACTATAATACAAACAATTTCGGAGCGATTAAAATGGTAAAAACAACAAAAAAATCAGATAAAAAATCAACAAAGAAAAAATCGACAGGTAAAAAAAGAAATAAGCAAAAATCTTCTTTGATATGGCGCTTGTTTAAGTTTTTTTTGGTGCTCGGATTAATTTTATTTTTCCTCATCGGAGGATATGTATTTTATTGTTACATAACTTTGCCGGATATTCAAAAAGCCGTATCACGTACTCGCCAACCGTCAACGGTTATTATGGCGGAAAATGGTAACGATATTGCCAAATTCGGTAACGTCTATGCTCAAGTTATTTATCCCGAAAAGCTGCCTAAAAATTTAACCGACGCCGTAGTGGCAATTGAAGATCGACGTTTTTACAAGCATTTCGGATTTGATATTTTCGGCTTTGCCCGTGCGGTTTTCACCAATATTTTCCGCAAACGTTATGCCCAAGGTGCTTCGACCATTACTCAACAAGTCGCCAAAAACATCTTTTTAACTCCGAGTAAAAATATAAAGCGAAAAGTGCAAGAATTGTTATTGGCTTTTTGGTTGGAAAAAAAGCTCAGCAAAAATCAAATTATGGCACTTTACCTAAATCGAGTTTATTTCGGTTCCGGCAACTATGGTGCCGAAGCAGCGGCAAATTGGTACTTTAATAAAAACGTATATGATTTGAATTTACGTGAAGCAGCAATCTTAGCCGGTATGCTGAAAGCACCGAGTCGATATAATCCGATTTTTCAGCGAGCTAATGCCTTAAAACGTGCCGATGTGGTTCTCGGCAATATGCACAAATACGGTTTCATCGGCGATGAATTATATAAACGAGCCCTCAAAATGCCAATCAGTGACGGACAACAATATCGTGTAAGTGGCGGTAAACATTTTGCTCAATATGTTTATGATGAAGTTAATAATATTATCGGTGAACGTAATGACGATTTGGTGGTAATGACAACCTTAGACCAACAATTACAGGAAACCGCCGAAAAAATAATGCGAACCAAAATCAATGCCGCAAAAGGACAGAATGTCAGCGAAGGTGCGATTGTAATTATGGACAAAGACGGAGCCATAAAAGCAATGGTTGGTGGTATAGATTACAACCGAAGCCAATACAACAGAGCCGTTCAAGCTAAGCGACAAGCCGGTTCTGCCTTTAAACCGTTTGTTTATACCACAGCTCTACAATTAGGATTTACTCCGAGCAGTACAATTAAAGATGCCCCGATAACTATCGGTAAGTGGAAACCGGAGAACTATACCAAGCGTTATTATGGAGAAGTTTCTTTAACTTATGCTCTGGCCAATTCTTTGAATGCGGCAACCGTTAACCTTTCTCGAGAGCTGTATCTTAAAGATATTGCGGCAAATGCGCATAAAATGGGAATAACTACCGATATTTCCTTAACACCTTCTATGGTATTGGGAACCAGCGAAGTAAAAGTTATCGATATGGCAACGGCATATACTGTATTTGCCAACGGCGGAAATTCGGTTAGGCCTTATGCCATTAATGAGATTGCCACCAATGACGGTAGGCAAATGTATGTACGTAAAGCCGAAATAAAAAAACAAGTTCTTGATACAAACGTGGCCAGACAAATGAGCGTTATGCTCGAGCAGGTCATTAATCAGGGAACCGGACGTAAAGCCAAACTCCCGATATTTGCCGCCGGTAAGACAGGTACCACGCAAAATTATCGTGATGCTTGGTTTATAGGGTGGACCAATAAATACGTAACTGCCGTTTGGCTGGGTAATGATAACAATAAACCGATGAATAAAGTCGGTGGCGGAAGTTTACCGGCAGAAATATGGCACGATATTATGATGACAACTCTGAAAGATACTCCGGCATATCCGGCAAATTACAATAGTGATGATGCTATCGGAAATCTTATAGATAATGATGAAAATACAGATGAGATCGGTGCTCTGATTGAAAGCGAAGAAAAAGAATCCGACGATAAACCGCAAAATTTAGAAGATTTATTGGATAAAATATAATTTTCTTTTTGCAAAAAACAACGGATACCGTTTTTCTGGTATCCGTTATTTTTTTACTTTACTTTGTTGAGGGCTCCGATGAACTCATCTAATCCGCGAATCGGATGAGGATTAGCATACGCAGCCTCCTCCACCAGAATCTCATCACCGAGATTAATACGCAGCAAGGTTTCCGTACCGATCTGCGACAGGTTATTCAGCTGCTCAGGAGTGAGATTTCCGGGATAGATTTTAACATTGACCACCGAAGGGCGAGTGCTAAAATTCCACTCTCTGCCTTTTTGATTATGCATCGTGGCAGACAACACGGCAATCTTCACGAACATCACATTTCCGTAATTAGCAGCCGAGTCGACAACAATTCCTCTCAAGGAAACATCATAATTTTTCATACGCAAAAAAAATTTAGAATTAATAGTTTTACCGTCATTAACATATTTACATTTTTATGACAAAAAAATCAACAAAAAAAACGGATACCTTTTTCAGGTATCCGTTTTTTTATTAGAAGGTAATGCTGTATCCTAATGAGCTACTAAGCTCGAAACCGCTGAGGTTTTCTGTTTTATTGCTCTCAAAGTTTTCGAACTTCATTGCTTTACCGAAATGGTATCCTGCTCGAAGTGATGCAAATATGCTGCTGCACTTTCCGATTTTGAAACCGGTAGAGAGCTGCAACAATCCGCGACCGCACAAACGCTTAGAATTGTCTTGTATCTGACAGTTAGCTGCCGAACTGGTATTAACTATTTGATATTCGCCTATACCTAAAAGCAGCTTAG
>OMQI01000120.1 GCA_900313185.1 uncultured Rhodospirillaceae bacterium | reverse complement strand
CCGGAACATTACTGTTTTTTGTTCCGATTATTCTACTGACCGGCGGCGTGCGCTTTTTAAGCAATCGTGCGGTTTTATGGACATTCTTCGGAATTCTGCTTGCTTATTTCGGCTTAGTGTTTTTAGCAATAGTATATCAATAATCTAATGCGCCGTACCGATACACCGATAAAAGAAGGAGGCTTTTTGGCCTCCTTTACTCTTGCAATAAAATAAGATTTTTCATTTTATATATGGGTTTATTTTTATATTTTTCTTATTTTAAACTTGACAGCTATCATGTTTTGTGTTAATAGATACACTACCAAAATAGCATATTTCTAAACAATTTGCAACGGTTTTAACACTTCTGCAATTTGATTATGTGTCAGTATATAATAAGAAATTGATTATTTTGTAAGAATTTAATAATAAATTTAATGGAGAAAAGCAATGGATTTTAATAATGAAAATGAAAAATATAGGCGTATAACACGTTCAGACGGAAGTTTACCTTCGTATGAGGCTTATGGACGAGCGACAGGTGGAATACCCAGTTCCGAAGCATAACGCTTGGCAAGAGAAAAACAAAATTTCGCCAATAATCAAGATGCTATTTTTGATAGAGTATTTAATAGAACATTAGGAGAAGAAGGTGGATATGAAGATAGAGCAAATCTTATTGATACGCCAACAAATATGGGATTTCAACAAACAACATTAGATAACTTCAAATCCGCACACCCTGATTTAGCTCAAGGATATCCGGAAAATGTTAAAGATTTGACTTATGACCAAGGTCGACAAATTGCAAGAAAAGATTACTTCGATAAATATCGTATTGGAGAAATACAACATCAACCGCTACAAGAAACTATGTTTGATTCATTTTTTAATCATAGCCCTCAAGCACCTGCATATTGGGCACAAAAAGCAATAAACCAAAATACAAATATGCACGTTGATGAGGATGGTATATTTGGTTCTCAAACAATCGGAGCTCTAAATAATTTATCACCTTCGGAAATAGCCAATGTAAACAATGCAATACTAGACCAAAGACAACTAGATTATGAGCAACAATAATTAATAAATCAAAATCCTAATTATAATAACTATACGGTTGGATTACCTGATAGATTCGATCGGTTTAGGATAAAATAAACTTATTTTGAATGGGTATTAGTTTTTTGCTAATACCCATTTTTAGAAATGTTTAAATAAATTAATCTTTCTAGAATATCCGCCAATATTTTACCTTCATCAGAATATGGCAAAATATTGGTCATTGAACCACACACACCATAACAATATTTGTTTTCTGTATAAACTCCAAAATAAAATTTCAAAGCTGCCTCTCGAATTTGTTTCATATATTCGAGCATTTTTTCTTGTTGCTCAGCGTTAAAACCTTTTTTTATTTCTGCTTTTATGGCATTTTCCAAACAATCATTTATTCCTGTATTTTGCCGTATCATATCCGCCGTGGTTACATTATCATTTATTTTTGCATTATTAACACATTTCTCAAAAATTTTCTGAGTTTTTGCGTGGGCTTGTTCTTTATCTCTTTCTTTAGTACGATGATTTGTCGGCAAAGCATCTAATTCGGCAGCAATGTTATATTCTCCGGCTTCAATACAACCGGATGCTATACCAAGATTTACAAACGTGTTGTCTTGTTTGTAATAAGTATGTGCTAAATCCAAGGGAATATTATTAACATAAACCGAATTACTTTCTTTTACATCGTGAACTTCAAGTGTTTGCGGCTCTGCATCGGCACAAATAGAACAATATTGGTATATCTCTTTTTGCAACTTGATAATATCAATAGCCTTTTTTGCTACTATTTCATTTACATTATAACAAACATCTGCCCAAGCATTCGCGCTTAAACTCAAAAACAATCCCAAAATCAAAACTAATTTTTTCATTTTCACACCTCTAGAGTTTATATAGCATAGTTTCGTTAAAATACAATAAAGAACAAGCCCACGCAAAAACTCAGAAAATTTTTGAGAAATGTGTTAAATTACCTAAAAATTAATTTGACTTTT
>OMQI01000153.1 GCA_900313185.1 uncultured Rhodospirillaceae bacterium | reverse complement strand
TTCTGGAAGTTATTATGGTTTATATTTTGTCTAATGTCAAACAAAAAAACAGAACTTTTTAGGTCCTGTTTTTTTGTTTTAGTCGGATATACCGTATTTTCCTCCCAGAGTTAACTGTATCGGGCTTTTGGCCAAATAAAGCGCTCCGTTGGTGTCTTTTTTCAGCGTATAATAAGTATTATAGGCTAAAAAAGTATCACCGATTCCCACATCATAAGTTTCCGTTTCGGAAAAATCATAATCTTCCAACACTACGCCGTCACGCAAATCCACAAAGAAAAAACCGCTGTCCAAGACATCTTTGAAATAGCTAACTTCCCAACATACCGAAATATCTTTTCGTGTAAGGCAATCATACATTTTAACCAGTCTTACCGATAATACATTGCGATTTCTTAAAGAACAAGCTAAACGCACCATTTCTTCGCTTAAAAAGCATTGCACCATCTTTAAGCCGATTTGCTTTTGGGAGTTCTGATATGTCACATAGAACACGTCATCGTGGCAAATCAGTTCATTACCTTGGCAGAATTGCATTGCAACACAGCCACCGGATTGAAGACGTTTTTCTTCTTTAAAGACCGGCATATTGGCAATTGCTTTATTGTTTTTAAGACATACCCAAAGCAAGCGATGATTTTGGTTTCTGTCAATTACTCGGCAGAGTTCAATTTTACCTTCGCAGCCTTTTTTTGCGAACAAACGTTTGGCGGAATTAAAGGAAGATACTACACGAGCTCCATCAGGAGAAATCGTATAGTCTTGCAATTTATAATTCTTCATAAAAATTGATTTTAAAATTATTAACTTTGTCTAAAGACTATCATGTCTTCAGACTCAAGTCAAATCAAAACAGAAAAATTATTTTTTGTGTTTATCGCCGTGATGTTTATTGTCATTATGGAAGTGACTATGTTTTTCTTCTTTTATTTCCGTTACTTTTTCGTTTTTATAAAAATTAGGAACTTTGGAATGCGAACGATAATCGGAATGCTTATCGTTGTGTTTGACTTTATTATCCGGATGTTTATCATGGTGTTTAACATTATTATCAGGATGTTTATCGTGATGCTTGGTATTATGGTCAAAATGTTTGTTATGCTTATGTTCCGGATAATAGTAATGCGATGGTGATGAATGGTGATGATGCGGTTTATCCTTTACATAAACCACCTCAGGTTGAACATAGGTTCGTTGTTCGTTTATGTAAATATGAGATGAAGACGGAGTAAAATAGGTTGTTTGCGAATAATATTCCGGTTCATCATAAACATCGTCAAAATAGTAGTCCGAGGTCGGAATGGCATAGCACGAACTTAAACAAAAGCAAGCTAATATAAGTAATGATTTTTTCATTTTAGTTCTCCTTTTCTCTATAATTCGGATTATGATGTAAAAAAAATAAATTGTAAATAGAAAATATATACCTACAGGTATGTATATTTTTTAAAAAAGAACAAACAGGCCTTTTTACGATGTAAAAATTTACGTTTTTTATCCGATGATGAGTTCCAGAGAATTGTCGGTGGCATTAATTTTCATTGCTACATCTTGCCCCAGAAGTTCACGCAAATAGATTAATTGCACGTATTGGGAAATATTATCTTGCGGGCGAATATCTTGCAAAATATTTTTATATACTTCGATTTTAGGTGCGGAAAGGTTATATTCCGATTTCACGCCGATGGTCATATTATTTTGATTAACCGAAACCTTTATATTTCCGCCACGGATACAAACCTCGGCGCCAATCATTACGCTGAGACATACGAATTTTGCCAATGATGAGGATATTCCCAAAAGTTCCAAACTCAAAGGATAAGCTCGGCTGCCAAAAGTTGAAAGGTAATCCTGACAGATATTTTTAAGTTCTTCCGTTTCAATATTTTTGGTATCTAATCCGAAAGCGATACGGAAAAAAGTTTGTCTGGCTTTTAGGGTATTGGTAGCTGTGTTGATAATATTGCGGGTACCTTCATCTAATTCATCATTGTTTTCTTTCATTAATTCCAGTGCACTGGAAAGAGCTCCGATATTGCCGATTAAATCGTGGCTGATGCGAGTGCTTATCATTTCTGCCAATTCAGTATTGTTGTTTATCATATCAGGCTCCTAAAAAGTATAAACCGCAGTGTTCATAAATTTTTGATCTTCTCTCGACATACGGGTATAATCAAGTTCGACAAGCATCGGATCATCTAATATCAATCTGCCGGTCGCCGCCTTCAGACTCGGTTTATTTTCACCCAATCCCCAAGTTACTTCTTCTCGGTTATCAGGAGTTCCGTACTTTTGATTAATCTTTTTCCAAAAATCGAAAACTTTAATGTTGCGCAAATATTCAGCTTTGGCTCCGCTTCCTTTCACATTTGCCGCTTCGGTTTGATATATTACTCTATGAACTTTGTTGCCGGTAAAGTTACTGGTAAAATAAACTTCAATGTTTTCTTTGGTATGAAAATTACTGAAGTTCATTTTCTGCACATATTCGTAGTTATTTTCTTTTGAAAGCAAAAATACGCAATTGGC
>OMQI01000121.1 GCA_900313185.1 uncultured Rhodospirillaceae bacterium | reverse complement strand
TAACTTTTTCATATTACTTGAATTTTATGATTTAACTTATTTTAGAATTTTGTCTTTGTTTCCAGAGATTCCGCAAAGAACTTACACTTAAAAAAGTATCGTTCTCTCTGCAGTAACAAAACAACAAAAATCACCTGCGAAATACAGTATTCCATACCATATTTCTTAATAATTAACATTATACTTACGTGATTTCAGCTACTAAGTTAACATATCCTTTACCTTTTTGCAAGTGAAAAATGAACAAAATCGGACAAAAAAATATTTTTTGCCACAAAAAAACTCCGAACACTAATTCGGAGTTTTTTCTATCACTCGATCAAAACTATTCGTAGCGCCTGCTTTCGGCACGATTATATTCATTTAAAGAATTTTTAAGTGTAGGTTCAACCATCGTTCTGTCTGCATTGGAAGATGGAATCGGGAACACTTTCACACCGCCGAAATCAATCGCTTGAGCTTCAATTTCTTTCTTTTTCTTTTCAACTTTGCGTTGACGCTCAGCTTCGGCTGCAGCTTCTGCTTTGGCTTTTTCATATTGCTGTGCCGGATGATTATATTTGATAATTGTGCTGACATTCGGAGCTTGCGGCTCACGAACTTCCGGCTTTGCCGGCGCATAAGGACTTGGCAAAACCTGATTTGCAGGAAGCATACTGAGCGGAACATATTGTCCTGTTGCCGGATTAAATTGATATTGTCCGTAAAGCGGAACATACTGTCCACGATTGGCATCATAGAAATATTGTCCATACGCCGGAACAGGATTTTGCGGCAACATAGTCTGATTACCCTGTGGCATCGGAGTTAACAACGGAACCGTGGTTTGCGGCATTGTTTGCGTTAACATTTCAGACATTAATTCATTATCTGACGGCATAGTATTGCTTACATTAGAACCATAACTTCTGCGTGCCGTAGCCGCATATTGAAACGGTTCAACAACTGCACCTGTTGGTACAGCTGCCGATGCCGGTTGTGCCTGCATAACCGGAGCCATTGCCTGCTGTTGTTGATTAGCCGGAGCCGCAACCGGTTGCGGTTGAGGGGCTACTTGCGGTTGAGCTTGCGTACCATTTTGCAAAACTTTTAACGGAACATATTGACCGGTATTGGAATCATACAAGTACTGGCCGTGCGTATTAAATCCGCCTTGCATTGCCGGAGCCGTGAGGTGTACAGGTTCTGCCGCCGGTGCCTTTTGAACCTCCGGAGTTTCTTCAACTTTTTTCAAAATCGGTTCACTCGTTTTCTCTTCCGATACAACCGGTTTTGGCTCTTCAATCGGAAGTTCCTCAATGGTTTCTTCAACCGTTTCTTCTATCTTCGGTTCCAAAGGCTTAACTTCAAAGTCTTTCGCTTCAATAGAAATATCATTAGGCAAGCGTAAAATCATATAACCGGAACCACCGCCGAATGCCGGACCGGATAAACCAATTGAATAATATCCGCCGATATAACCATAGTCTAAGTCAATATAGTCAATGGCAAACATTGTTGAAATCGTCGTATTGCCGATTGTGGTCATTTTGCAACTGTATCCGTTGTCTTCCATAATCACGTTATTGACATTTTTAACATACAACAAGTTCTTGCTCGGACGGCAAACCGGAGTTTGACCATTATATGAAACACCCCAATTGAGCAACAAATTAAGAGCCATCGTATTCTGTTGGCTGATAGACACGTCAGCGATTTTAACATCATCTATATACATATATGCCGGTGTCACACCTACTTTAATCGGAACCGTTACAAATTCTTCCGTACAAGCATGCGTATTGGCATTACCCTGACATACCAATGCTTTCTGACGGGCGTTGCTGTCAAACATATGAAGTAATGTGTTGTAAATATACTCCTTTGCCATAGACAGACGAGCCGGTGCACATTGTTTGGCACGGCATACTATAATCGACTGCGGCATTTTCAGTCTCGGACGAATTGCATCCGTAGGACGTGCCTGACGTTGCGCCTTGTATTGTTCTTCAGGCGACATTTCCTGCGCATTCGCAGGCAAATTATATAGCCCGATTAAGCAAATTGCGGTAAATATTCCTAATTTTTTTATCATCGCGATACCTTCGAAAATTAACTATAGTTCTTTAGGCTACAATAACAATATTGTATGAATGAAAAGTAAATAAATTTATGATTGCGCAATTTTTTTTTAAACGCTACATTAAAAAACAGAGAAAAAATATGAGAATTAATTTTGGTTTTTACATTATATGCTTTGCCTTATACGCTTTATCTGCTCAAGCTGATATAGTTAAAGTTGTTGATGGCGATTCTTTGGAAATCGGCTTGCGGCGTATCCGTTTGGACGGCATAGATGCTCCCGAATTTGCGCAAATCTGCCAAACATCTGACGGAAAAGATTATGATTGCGGTCTAAAAGCATTACACTATCTGGAAAAATTGACCGACGGAAAAGAAATTGATTGCCGTTGTTTGGAACAAAAAGACCGTTACCAAAGGGATATCTGCGAGTGCTTTGCAGAAAATATTTCCTTAAATCAAGCTATGGTTTCTGCCGGTTGGGCCGTTGCCTATCGCAGCAAAACTTATCTGTCACAAGAAAAAGAGGCTGTGCAAAATAAATCGGGAATTTGGCAAGGAAAGCATATGAGACCGGCCATATATCGTATTTTATACCAAAATAAGCAAACAACTAAAATTGCGCCTTAATCCACTCGGAAATATCTTGATTTTCATTTAGGGCAAACACTTCATTTAAATATGCATCTACTAGAATATTTCGAGCTTCATCTTCACCTATACCACGTGCTTGCATATAAAAAATCTGTTCCCTATCCAAATCACCGCTGGAGGCTCCGTGCGAACATTTAACATCATCGGCAAAAACCTCTAATTCCGGCTTGCAATCAATTTCCGCATTATCATCCAAAAGCAATGCACGATGAAGTTGATGTCCCTCTGCTTGCTGAGCATCTGGGGCGATATGAATTTGCCCCTGAAATACTCCTTTGGCTTTGGTTTTTGCTACTCCCTTAACCAATTGATTGGAGTATGTATGAGGTGCCAAATGGCGAATATTGGTGCTTATATCGCAAACCTGATTTGCTTCGCTTAATTTGTAAACACCATTAACTTCGGCTCCGGCTCCTTCTTGCAGTAAGCGGATATAACTCTCGTGACGTGAAAATCCGCATACACCATTGGCATAAAATGCCGCATAATTTCCACCTTCTTTGACTTGTACACTATTTAGAGCAATATGATGAGCGTTTTTTGCCTCGTTTTGCCATACATAATGTTGCAATTTCGCATTACTGCCCACAAATATTTCGTTAACCGTATTTTGCGTATACAACGCTCTTTCTTCGGCACAAAAATGCTCGATTATCGTTGCTTTCGCTCTATTTTCGGCAACTATCACATTACGAATGTTACACAAGCGATTTTTATCAGCGTGATTGTGATATTTAATATACAAAGGTTCTTCCAAGACGGTTCCTCGTTCTATTAAAATAAACAGACCTTGCTCCAAATACACACCATTTAAAGCGGCAAACGGAAAATCATCGGCATTAAATGATTTATTCAGATAAGATTTAATATCGCCGTCATAAATTGCCTCAATCAAGGATTTAATCGTAACTCCCTTAGGCGCATTCCAATCATTGATATGTAATTTTCCGTTGCAGTATTTTATTTGCAGAGCATCAAAAGGCAGCTCATCACCATTATGGCAATGACCATCACATTTTACCGGTTCATTGTCAATCTGCGGATTTTGCAAATCTTCTTCTCTGAAATAAGAATAACGCCATGCCTCGGTTTTCGGATTCGGTAAACCGTTTTTTTCAAATGAAATTAGGCTCTTTTCACGCAAACCGCTTAAATAAGGAATATCGTCGCCCCAAAGATTTATGTTTTGCAACAAGCTCATATCTTATTCTTCCAAATAATTTCTATATCCGTTTGCTTCCAAATCCTCGGCCAATTCCATTGAACCGGATTTTACTATGTGCCCATCGGCATAGATATGAACAAAATCAGGTCTGATATAATTGAGCAAATCCAAATGGTGGGTAATAATCAATAACGAGTTGTTCTGATTATGCCACTTATTAACTCCTTCTGCCACCGTGCGCAGAGCATCAATATCCAAACCGGAATCCGCTTCATCCAAAATTGCCAAACTCGGTTGCAATAAACTTAATTGCAAAATTTCCAAGCGTTTCTTCTCGCCACCGGAAAAACCGACATTGATTTCACGTTTTAACATTTCGGAGCTGACATCAAACTCTTTTGCCGCACCTCGTATAAGTTTCAAAAATTCTGCAGCATCAAGTTCCGGCAAACCTTTATATTTGCGTTGCGCATTAATCGCATGTTTCAAAAATACATTAGTGGTAACTCCCGGAATTGCCACCGGATATTGCATACTCAAAAATAAGCCTTCGGACGCACGTTCACTCGGCGAAAGTTCCAGCAAATTTTTCCCGTTAAAAATAATATCCCCTGCCGTAACTTCATAATCAGATTTACCGGTTAAAACATAAGAAAGTGTGGATTTTCCCGCACCGTTCGGCCCCATAATAGCGTGTACCTCTCCGGCTTTAATATCCAGACTAAGTCCCTTGATGATTTCTTTTTTATCATCGGTAATACCGGCATGTAAATTCTTTATTTGCAATAAAAAATCCGACATTTATTTTTCCTTTCCCCAAACCTGAACAGAACGTGTAAATAATTTCTGTTCATTAAAACAAATCATCCTACACTTCCTTCCAAGCTGATATTTATCAATTTCGCCGCTTCTATGGCAAATTCCATCGGTAGTTTTTGCATAACTTCCTTACAAAATCCGTTCACAATCAAGCCCACCGCTTCTTCCGCATTCAAACCTCGTTGCATACAATAGAATAACTGCTCTTCACTGATTTTGGAAGTAGTGGCTTCGTGTTCCAAAACCGCCGATTTATTGCGATTTCTGATATACGGAACCGTGTGAGAACCGCAAGTCGAGCCTATCAGCAAACTGTCGCATTGCGAATAATTACGAGCCTTATCGGCATTTGGGGCAACATCTACCAAACCACGATAAGTTTGATTGGAAAATCCGGCAGATATGCCTTTCGATATTATTTTGGAACGGGTATTTTTACCTATATGAATCATTTTGGTTCCGGTATCGGCTTGTTGTTTGTTATTGGTAATCGCCACCGAATAAAACTCTCCTACCGAATTATCACCCTGCAGAACACAGGACGGATATTTCCAAGTCACCGCCGAACCGGTTTCAACCTGCGTCCACGAAATTTTGGCATTATTACCTCGACAAGCCGCACGCTTAGTTACAAAATTATAAACACCGCCTTTACCGTCCTTATCCCCAGGATACCAGTTTTGTACCGTTGAATATTTAACTTCGGCATTGTTCATTACCACAATCTCGACAATTGCCGCATGAAGCTGATTTTCATCACGTTGCGGTGCGGTACATCCTTCTAAATAAGAAACATAACTGTCGTCTTCCGCCACAATCAACGTACGTTCAAATTGTCCGGTATTTTTAGCATTAATTCTGAAATAGGTAGAAAGTTCTAAAGGTGATTTTACACCTTTGGGAATGTAAACAAATGAACCGTCGGTAAACACCGCCGAATTGAGGCAAGCATAGAAATTATCGGTATAAGGCACTACCGAACCCAAATACTTTTGCACCAAATCGGGGTGATTTTGTACAGCCTCGGATATTGAACAGAATATAATTCCCTGCTCGGCCAATTTAGCCCGATAGGTGGTTGCCACCGATACACTGTCGAACACTGCATCAACCGCCACCACTCCGGCAAGTGCCTCTTGTTCCTTAAGCGGTATCCCCAATTTATTATACGTATCAAGCAAATTTTTATCAACTTCTTCAAGGCTTTTCGGTTTTACTTTCTGCACCGGCGCCGAATAATAGCGCAAAGCCTGAAAATCAATTTCATCATATTTAAGTTTTGCCCAATGCGGTTCGCTCATCGTCAGCCAATGACGATACGCTTTTAAGCGTCTTTCCAATAACCATTGCGGTTCGTTTTTCTTGGCCGAAATCAGACGGATAATATCTTCGTTCAATCCGCACGGCGCCGTATCGGATTTTATATCTGTTACAAATCCGTATTTATATTTATCTCCGCCGTAATCAGCTATTTGAGGTTTTTCCGCCATATTTCTTTCCGATTTTATTTTGGCGGTATCATAGCAACTTAAAGCAAAAAATCAAGTTTATTTATCAGAGAAGAGCTCCAATTTTTTATAAATTTCATCAGTCGTCAGTTGTGATATTCTTGCAGCTGTCAAATCTAAACTCTGCCATAATTCCATGGGAATTTCCGGTTTCTTTATCACTTGTAAAGTGAAATTTTCTTTCAGCATTTCTGCTTTATTATCAGCGACAAGCAAACAAATTTCTCCGGCGCCTAAAAAAGGAAGCCCCAATTTTTCAACCACCGGCAAATGAGTGACAAAGTGGTAATAATACACATCTTCGTCGGTATTTACCAAAAGATTATTGATAAAACGGCGAATTACAAAAGTCGGCGCACTTTCTTCTATTGCATCAGTTTCCAAAATGTGCGTACACCCCATACCCAAAGCCTCAAAATGCGCCGTTGTTACGGCTCTTGCCAAAGGTGAATGATACACCGTTTTACAAGCCGGTAAACATTCTTTTAACTGCAATCCGCTTAAATATGCCGCCAACATATCGGAACGTTCTATCGGAGTATCAACTCCGTAACGCTCATGCCGCCCGAAACTTAAATAAAATTTATTTTCCACCATTTTCTTTCGGCTTTTTTATAAGTGAAAGCAAAATTCCGCCGGTCAAAAGTCCTAAAGTAACTGCCAATGATTGCCATTCTTGCACGGTTATACCAAACTTAGGCAAGAATATCTTAACACCGATGAAAATCAAAATAATGGAAATTGCCGGCTTCAAATAAGCAAATTTACTGATAATCGCCGCCAACAAAAAGTATAAAGCTCGCAATCCCAAAATGGCAAAAATATTACTGGTATAAACCACATAAACGTCGGTGGTTACCAAGAAAATCGCCGGTATACTGTCAAGGGCAAATACCACATCCATCAGTTCTATAATCAGCAATGCAAAAAATAGCGGGGTTATATAATGCTTGCCGTTTTCTTTTACAAAGAAATGTTCACCTCTGATTTCGTGGGTAACGTGAAAATGTTTGGCCAACATTTTATATATTTTAGTATCCTTAATATTGCCCTGCTCTTCCTCTTCGGTAAACAACATTTTGAAACCGGTATAAATCAAAAATGCCGAGAACAGATACAATATCCAATGGAATCTGATTACCAATGCATCCCCCACACCGATTAATATACCGCGCATTATGAGAGCTCCCAAAATCCCCCAGAATAACACACGATGTTGATAAATTCTCGGAACACCCAAAGCGGCAAATATCATTGACATCACAAAAATATTATCCATAGACAGACTCTTTTCCAGAAGATATCCGGTGAAATAATCCATACCTTTATCTGCTCCGTCTTCAATCCATACGAAAGCACCGAAAGCCAATGCTGCGGCAATATACGCAATACAAATCCATAACGTATGCCAAAAATGCGGTTCTTCATTTTTACGGTTGAACCAAAACAAATCAGCCGCAAGCAAAACCACTACCGCAACACCAAAACTAATCCATAACCATAACTGCGAAAGATGTCCCTCCGTCGCAATCAAAGAATTTAATATTTCCATTATTTAATTTCCAAATTCCAAGTTGTTCTCACAATTTCATCAATATCCGTATACTTAGGGCTCCAACCCAATACCTCTTTGGCATATTTATTGGTAGCCACCACTGTTGACGGATCACCGGCACGACGTGGTGCCATTTCATAGTTTATTTTGCGTCCGGTAACTCTTTCGGCAGATTGTATCATTTCCAAAACCGAAGTTCCGATATCGGTACTCAAATTGATAACATATGATTTATGTTCTTTAAGCATTTTTTTAATGGCGGCAACGTGAGCGCTTGCCAAATCTTCAACGTGAATATAATCACGCAAACAAGTACCATCCGGCGTATCATAATCATTACCGAATACATATAACTTTTCACGTTTTCCGGTTGCCACTTCCATAATTATCGGCAACAAATTCTGCGGATTTTTTTCTCTGCCGGTAATTGAACCGTCGGCAGCATAACCCACGGCATTAAAATAGCGCAAAGCTGTGTAATTAAAATCTTTCAAGCGAGAATACCAATCCATAACCCGCTCAATTTCATATTTGGTAAAGCCGTAAAAACTCATCGGATTAATCGGGTGCTTTTCATCAATAGGTAAATATTGCGGCATACCGTAAACCGCCGCAGTTGAAGAAAACACCACATTTTTAACACCGGTATTTACCATTGCGTTAAAAATATTGATTGAGCCGTTTATATTGTTGCGAGCATATAATTGAGGATTTTCCATCGATTCGCCGACAGCTTTTTTAGCCGCCAAATGCACCACCGCATCAAAACCTTCGGACATTGTTTTTTCCAAAAGTTCATAATTTGCGATATCGCCTTCAACAAAATTTGCTTTTGCAAACAAATTACATTTTTGACCGGTCGACAAATTATCATAGACCGTAACCGCAAAACCATCTTCCAATAATGCTTTTGCCACGTGACTTCCGATATATCCGGCACCGCCGATAACCAAAACTTTTTGCATATCAAAATCCTCAAAAATTTCACATCTGATTGTAAAATATACGAATTTTTATTATTTGTCTTTTTTTATACCCGTTATCCACAAGATAAAAAATATTTCACTATAAATTTGCGCCGAAATAAATATAACAAAATAAATTAAAAATTTCTCTATAAAAAGGCTCTCAATTATGGAAAAAATAGACATTAACAAATTGCCTAAAAACATTGAAGCGGAACAAGCTTTAATCGGTGCGTTGCTCGCCAACAATAAGGCTTATGAAAAAATCGCCGATATTTTGAAACCGGCATATTTTGCCGATTCCACGCACCAAAAAATTTTTGAGGTAATGTCAAAACTTTTGGCACGTGAACATACTGCCGATATTATTACCTTGAAAAACTACTTTGAACAAGAAGGAACTTTAGAGCAGGTCGGCGGATTTCCTTATTTGGTTAAATTGGCGGAAAGCGCTTCTCCGCTGACAAATGTTGAATATTATGCGCAGTTTATTTACGATAAATATTTGCGTCGTGAGCTTATAAATACCGGTTTTGATATTGTAAACAACGCTATGCAGGAAAGTGTTGATATTTCCGCAACCGATCAAATCAGTGATGCAGAGCGTGCCTTATACACTCTGGCAGATAAAGGGGATAATCAAGGCGGTTTCATAGATTTTGCCAAAGCATTATCATCTTCGCTTGCCAATATCGAAAGAGCCTATCAAAAGGAAGGCAGAATTTCCGGCGTGCCTACCGGACTTAATCAATTGGATTATAAAATAGGCGGTTTAAACGACTCCGATTTGATAATTATTGCCGGCCGTCCGGCAATGGGGAAAACGGCATTAGCCACCAATATCGCCTATAATGTGGCGGAATTTTTTTCTCGTGACAAAGAAACACCGGCCGATAAAAAAGGCGTTGCCTTCTTTTCATTGGAAATGTCTGCCGAAGAATTGGGCGCACGTATTTTATCCACGGTTACACAAACCTCCAGTCATAAAATGCGTGTCGGCGACCTG
>OMQI01000122.1 GCA_900313185.1 uncultured Rhodospirillaceae bacterium | reverse complement strand
GACAATTGCATATCTGTTTTCATACAAAAATTTCTTTATGCTATTGCACAACATCTTCACCTCCATCTTTATAATTTGTATTTCATATTCGGGGAAGACGAGCTTCCCCGAATATATCCATATCACACTAGACGCCTTGGCCATCTCCCAATGTATCTTCAAAGGCTTTATTGCCAACTGCGGCGTTTGTATTAGCAGCGTAGTTAATTACGGCACCGGCTGCGGCAACAACTGCCAAACCAAAAGCCAAAGCTGCAAACCAAGCCCATTTAACTTTTCCGAAGATTGCTTGGAATGCCAAACAAATCAAACCGAAACCACCGATAATGAAGAGTACCATTTTGGCGTTAGTAAACAGGTTTACCAATTTATTTTTAGCGTCAGTAAATACTGATGCATTAGCATCACCGAGCATAACAATCGTAAACAGGAAAGTCATACCCAAAATGCTCATAATATTGTTTTTTAAGAATTTCATTTCAGTTCTCCTTAACATATATTCTTAATCACATAAACATTGTAAATCATTTTACAAAAAATTTCCAGACTTTTGTTAAAAATATATCCAATTTGTCTATATCAATCTGAATTTCCATAAAAATTTTCACAACATTCTGCTCATACACACTACGAATAACACCAAAAGGTTAATAAACTGATAAGAACAGTATCTCCAAATTTAACTTCGGTATACTCTTTAAGTGTTAGGTTGATTGTAACACATTTTTTCTAAGATAATTGTGAACTTTTTGTGAACTTTTCGAAACAGCATTTTTTATTGCTTATACACAAAGGGGTAATTAGATTGCGTGCGTACGTGTGCGAGAGAAGACAGTATGGTAATAGCTTTTTCAACAATTATGCACCTTCACAACTTTCATTTACATCATTAACTCTATTTTAACACAATCAGTTGTATCTTCAAACAAAATAATGGGGTATTTGTGCCTTTTGGGTGCCGGTATCTTTAACGATTATATAGGATTTTAAAATGCCTAAACTTGGTTTAAAATGCTTTTTAGGAAGCTTTATTCTCTCTCTGGTTGCCGTTTTTGCGGTCACCAAGGCTTATTTTGTTTTGTCTTTGGATGAGAATAGTCAAAGAGAAGAATATGCGGACAATCTTCCGACTAAAAATATTGAACTTTTCGCCGCCAACGAAGAGAATGATCCGTTATATGATAAGTTCAAAAGTTTGGATCAGCATAAAGAATTGCCTTTAGCCGAAACCGATGAACAGAGTTTGTCATCAAACAGTAGTGATACGACTTCGGAGGGTGTATTATACCAACCTAATACTTCGGATAATATTTCGGACATAAAAGAAACATCTGCCGAGATAAGAATTTCGGAAAATGAAGATATGTATGTTGAAGATGCTTCCGTTTTAGAAGTTGCCGATACGAAAGAAGATTCTGACGAATTACAAATAGCCGATGCCTCTGATGCTCCTACTTTCAGAATTCCACTGGTTCATAACTACAAGACGGAAAGCGGTACGGTAGTCTTTTCAGATAGTGCTGATGAAAATCAAATTGCCATGGCTTCAAATAATGTCAGTACAGATAATTTAGGAGCCGACACGTATGCGGCAGTAACCGAACCTTTGGCAAATGACGAAGGTTATGTAGGTAAATCAGAATTTTCCGCCGGTTTATCCACTGAAAAAACAGAAAATCAAAACCCGTGGGAAGTAGCGGAAATTTCAAATGATGAAAATACTGCCGAAACTTCCGTTAACGTTTATGCGGCAAAACATCAGGACAATATAATTTCTCCGGATCAGGAAATTGTTGAACAACCTGCAGAAGAATACAGAATGCAAAAAAATATTGTTATTCCTATTCCTGAAAATATTGCCAATGAGCGTAATTTAACCCCGCAATTTTCTTCTTCGGAAGAAAACTTGAAATTGGAACGTGAGTTACGTGCCAGACACGAACTTCCGGCCTTGGACGATGATAAATATTTCGGTGCTTCGTCAAGCAATCAATCAAGCGAAGAAGACAGTGATGATTTTCAAGATTTTGATGAAAGCGATGAAGAAGACGAAGAAACCTCCAAGAGTTTAACCGACAGTATTGCCGAATGGTTTTCCGGTTCTAAAAAGAAAACAAGCGAAGACAATATATCCGCTCCGAAAAATCAAACAAAGAAAAGCAGTAAGAGTTCTCAAAACAGCGAAGGTTCCATATTTAATAAGTTATTGGGAATCGGTAAAGGAGGAGATGATAATATTACTCCTTCCGAATTAAAATTATCTTTTCAACCGAATCGAGCGGAAATTTCCGGACAAACCTTGGAATGGCTACACGCCTTTGCCGACAATTCGGTAAAAAATGAAGATGTGTTTATCGAAATAAGAATAGACAAGACAGCTCCGTACGCTTTGCAAGAAAAACGTTTGAAGCTTTTATACAAGATTTTGGCCAACAACGGTGTTGATTATCACAAAATTAACATAATTTTTACCGATAGAGAGCCAAACTCATTTATTATTAGGAATGTACGATATGCATCGGAAGATGACAAGATAAAGGCGATGAAACGTGCCGATAATCCTTGGTATTAAAATCCGGTGTTGATATTTCAATTTTAACATGTATTATAGGAAAATACGATGAGAAATAAATTTGAAGGAAAAATAATAATAAACAAACTGGCTGTTACCGGCTTAATTTGCTGCATTCTCAGCACGTCAGGCTGCGTAGGTGCCCTCAGCAATAAGAGTTACCTGGAAGAAGAATGCGAAAACGGCATCTGCACCAGTAATCGTGAATATACGGCAGTTTGTGTGGAAAATGCCGATGGCTACAGCGAATGCAGTGATTCCGGCAACATTAATTATACTCGTGGTGCTGCAGATTTTCGCGGGTACGGAGAACGTTCGCCTCGAGATCATCGTATTACACAAGCAGGAGCCGGAAATAATATATCCGCTGCCATTCCGCCAAGCATAGATAATGAAGTGGTCGAATATGAAAACGGTATCGTTGCCGATAACGGATACGGTCAACCGTGGAATCCGGCAGCACCTCTTCCTCAGAACGGAAGAGCCGCTCCGGCAGCAAACGGAAATACTCCGGCAGCACGTGCCGCAAACAACGGACACGGACAAACACAAGGACAGGCTCCGAATTATACTAATCCAGCAGGAACTGCTCAACCTCAATATGCACAAAATGGTTATACAGCCGGTGCGCAAGTTCCGGGAAACGTTGCTCCGAATGGTAACGTTCAGGGCGGAAATGTTCAGAACGGTGTTCAGGGCGGCAATATCCAGAACGGTGATGAGGATGCTCCGGAAGAAAGTTCTGCCAATAAAGACTGGTTAGCTGAGGAAGGTCAAAGCCTTAAAGAATTGCTGACTATGTGGAGTGATGAAGCCGGTTGGAGATTAATTTGGAAAACGAATCGCAATTATACCTTGAATGCCGGTGCTATGTTTAGAGGAAACTTTGCCGATGTAGCTTCTGCCCTGATTAGAGCATTTGCTCGTGCCAGACCGGCTCCGGTTGCCACTTTCTATAAAGGCAACCGAGTTCTGGTAGTTGAAACGATGGAGGACGAAAATGCGTATGACTAATATATTTAAGCTATTAACTCTCTGTATTTTAGGAATTACAGTAGCCTGTTCGGTTTCGCCGGAAATGGACAGAGAAATGGCTCAGCGTGCCAAGGATACTTTGGATTTAAAACAAAAAGCAGCAATGCCTACCGAGCCTATTCCTGACGATGTGGTAAGAGTTAAAAATGATATTTGGCTCGGTGATACCTCCAAAGTAGAATTTGAAGGAGAACCGATTCCTTCCTATTTGGAAAAGAAAGATGGTATTACCTTAATCAGTAACCGTCCTATTACGTTGTATGAAATCGGTTCTATGATTAGTAAAATCACTTCTTTGTCGGTTCGTTATGCTCCGGAACTTGAAGAAACAGCTATTTCTCAAGCCGACAGCAATAAACCTTCTATGGATGAAATCGGAACGCAGTGGACCGATTCGACTAAAATGATTGTTAACTATAAAGGTCCGATGAGCGGTTTACTCGATGAAGTTACCAATCGTTTCGGTATTTGGTGGAAATACGAAAAAGGTGAAATTTATTTTTATAAGTTTATTACCAAAACTTTCGTTATTTATTCGTTGCCGACCAGTCCTACTTTGAGCGTAAGTGTAGGTGGTGCTGATGCCGGTGCTTCCAGCATTTCGCAAAGCAGCTCTATCGATGGACTTGATTTGTGGAGCAACTTGGAAAGCACTATTC
>OMQI01000127.1 GCA_900313185.1 uncultured Rhodospirillaceae bacterium | reverse complement strand
GTCGGTTCCGTTAATTCCTTTTCCGCCTTCAATAAGAGGATATACCTCTGCTCCCGAAATATTAATTTTATTGATTGTTTTCATTGTTTATGCCTCATTTTTTCCTTTCGGGATTATATATAATCACATTTGAAAAAAAATAAAAGTAGGCACTTTTTTACGCCATAGTTTCCTTAAGGATACTAATGGATATTTTAATTTGCCAAATCAAACCATTCAAACGGTATTCCGTTGAGGCGAACGAAAGCGATAAATAAGCAGATATATGCGAAAATTCTAAGCATACTTAATATGTTTTGCTGTTTTTCGACGCTGATAACAGGCATAATAATTTTAAGCAATTTATTAATGCCGACTATTCCTGCGGAAATGAGAAAAAATTGTGCAAAAATTCCGGCAGAAAGAATTTCATCTTTGAAAATTCCTGCTAATTTGTACAGGAAAGTGAAAAATACCAGATATGAAGCAAGTATACCGTAGGATAAATAATTTTTAATGTGATTGCGTTGTTCTTTTTTCTGTTGTTTTTTATTCAAATCTTCGTTTTGCAACTTTTCAATATTTACACCACGTACGGTCTGCGGTTTTTCTTGCTGTTTTTTATAGCTGTCCAGTTGGATTTTCAGTTTTTCTTCCACCATACACAAACCGCATCCTTTAGGAGTAAAATAGATGTGATTACGATTTTTTTTGCATTGTTTAGCGTGTTCTATTAAGTAGTCCAAATGTTGTTGCCATTCCAAAGCACTCGGCCGCTCGCTGCCTTTATTAAATGCCCGTTCAAACAAGTTCATGGTAGATTTATCAAAATAGTCGTGAATACTATACGGGTGCGGAGCTTGATAACTGTCCGGCCAAATACCGTAAGCATAGTGATATTCGGCAATACGTTCTTGAATGGAAAGCATTTGGTCATTTTTGCGAGGACTTCCGGAAAATGGGTGTATTCCTTCGTTAAGCAGTTTGAAAATAATAACCGCAAGAGCAAATTTATCCTGTTCTTCGCCCATTTCCTGACAGGTTTGTTTCATACCTTCCGGATAAATATATTCTTCACTGACAAACTCAGCAGGATAACGGGCATTGTTATCACCTTTAATGGAAAAACCGTCACAATCAAACATCGCTACCAACATAGTTTTTTTATAGATGGAAACATTTGATGGTTTTAAATCCACAATATAGTGTCCGCAAGCGTGTAAGGCCGCAACAACCGAAGTAAGATTGAAGGCGGCATATAATCTGTTTATATACTTATCAGAAATGCCGAGCTTTTGGCGAACGGCTTTTTGAATTAGGTGGTCAAGTGATATTGCTTGCGATGTGTTGATAAGCGGCATCAGATATCCGACGCAAAATCCTTGTTCGTCTTCCAAAAGAGCAGTCGGCCAAGCTATTTGAATATATTCCACATTTTTATGAATGCGTGAAGGAATATCCGGACGATTATGCAGCATAGCCTGAAGTTTTTTGCGATTGGTATCACTGTGTTCTTTTTCGTGGAAAATTTTAGCCACACTGTCGGGATGCGAAAGATCAGCATAAATACTGCCGGCTGCGCCACCTTTGTTAATCAATTCTCCCAACGTGACTTTTTCATTGTGACCATCGGCATACAAAGCCAAATATGTTTTATGTTCTTCGCTCATTGCAGTTTTATCCATAATATTGTTTTATCATCGGGATTGAGACGTTGTGCTTTATAATCGTTCAAGGTGTTATATAGCGCGGTCATTGCTTTTTTATTATTTTTTTCATTGTCAAGGTATTCGGCAATCGGAATCAAAAAGTTTTGCCTTATTTTTTGGTTGTCTTCCACAAATACAAAACCGGTAACCCCATCTGTCATCAGAGCAATTCTGTTTACACCTTCGTAGGGAGTAAAACGCAGAGATGATTTCCAATCCGGCATGGTATAAAAATAGGTTTCACAAGAATAAGCGCCGTTTTCCGGTTCTGAAATTATAAAATTTTCATATTGTCCTTTAGAAAAAGCAATGCCAGCCCCATCCCCGATATGAAAGAAAATTCCTTGTCCGTTATGATAAAAAGTTCCGATAACCGTAGCTGAAAAATTAATTAATTCAGCTTCGGTTTTGCTGCGATTGTAACGATGAAAAGTTAGTTTTTCTCGTGCCGAATTAACGGCCTTTATAACATCTTTTTTTATATTTTTCAGGTTTGAATTAATCAAAATGTCACAAAATGTTTCGCAAACAATTTTTGCGCCGATTTTACCGTATTTAGCAGAACCTGCTCCGTCCGAAACCATCGCTACGATTTTATTGCCCGAACATTTAAAGCAGTAATAATCTTGGCACGGAATTTCTTTGGCTTTATGCAAAGCACCGCAAACGGAGGTAGCTATGATATGGTGACATTTTTGCTTCATTAATTATTTCTCATTCCAATCTGTTATGTCGTCCATATAGTTATCGGCATTGGGAGCTGCTTTGGAAATGCAGGAAACACTTCGACTGAGCCAAAGGAAAAATTCGGTGAACTTCAAGCCGGTCAAACGTTTAGGCGGAAGCATCGAAAATTTCGCCAATTTATCTAAATTAGCTCCTTGTGTACCAATGGCGTGAATAACCGCTTTTTTGTTTTTCTGGGCATAACGGCAGATTTCCGCCGCCTCTTCCCAACCATAGTCAGTCGGTTCACCGTCACTGATTAAAAATATCCACGGTCTTTTGGAGGTAATACCGCAACTGTCGTATAAACATTTTTGTTCTTCAATTTTTTGCAATGCCATTTCCATTGCTTTGCCGAGCGGAGTTAAACCACCTGCTTCCATAACCGGAGCCGTAAAGTTCATTGCATCGGTCCAATCAGATTCTATTTTGACTTCGTCTTTGCCGAAAGCTTTAATTATAAGCAATTGCACACGTGAACTGGCGTCAATATCATCTTTTAATTCTTTTTCCAAAGAAACCAGACCGGCATTTAATTGTTTAATGGGTTCACCACGCATTGAGCCGGAACAATCCAATACCAAAACGCAAGGAGTGCGTTCATTGGCATTATCGGCAAATTCAACATAAGGAATGCGTTCAGATGTGTTTGTACTATCCATAACTTATTTCCCCCGTTAATTTTGCGGATAAGTGTGCGGAAAACCGCTGTCTTCCACCGGTGATGGAGCCGAATAGCGCCCACAGGCAGTGGTGGATAGCGAAATTACACCGATAACGGCAAACAATAAAATTATTTTGCAAATATTTGTCATTTGTTAACCTTTTTTTGAAGCTTGATGTTATATCTATCACTATAAAGTGATAAAAGTTAAAGATAACTTATTTTTAGCAGAAAGTTGTTAAAGAATGAATAAGATTTTAAGCGCAATTTTATTTTTTGTTTTTTTTGTTTTATCATCAGGTGAAGTTGAGGCAAAAATTAATATTTTTCCGAAACCTCGTTATATACCTGCGTTGAGTTTTTATGGTGAAAGCGGTAAGGCTTATCGTTTAACTGATTTCAAAGAAGATCTGTTAATGGCGGTTGTTTGGTCCAGACGTTGCGGCCCGTGTGTGGCAGATTTGAAGCATTTGAAGAAGTTTGCGAAAAGGGTGGAAAAACAAGGAATTAAAGTTATTTTGATTTCACCTGAAAGCGAATGGAAAACATCAGATGAACGTAGATTGTTTATGCAACGTGTCGGTGGTGACGGGCTGGTTAATTATTTGGATCGCAAAGCTAATTTTCGGGATGGTATGGGATTAAGAGTAACACCAACCGTTATATTGGTCAATCGTAATGGTGAGGAGGCCGGACAAATCACCGGTTCGGTGGATTGGGACGATGATGATGTTGTTGAGTATATGGTTAATCTTAAAAACGAATCGCTAAAATACCTTAATGAGCAAGAATCCGCCAATCAGCAAGAGCAAGAATAAAACAGATAACCATCCCAAATTTTTTTCAATGAATATACGCATTTTTTCGCCATAGGCCTTGAGTAACCAAGCAATAACGAAGAAGCGCAATCCCCTGGCTATTATTGAAGCAATCGTGAACACGACCAGATTGAGCTTAACAACACCGCTGGCAATGGTGATTATTTTATAAGGGAACGGAGTTATGCCCGCACCGAAAACAATCCAAGCTCCGTATTCGGAATAAAGGTTTTTAAACTCATTGAACTTATCTAAATAACCGTAAAACTGAAGCAGTGGTTCGGCAATCAGTTCAAAGAAATAAAAACCGATAATGTATCCCAGATACGCTCCGATAACGCTGGCAATCGTGCAGACACCGGCAATTTTCCACGCCTGTTTCGGGGTGGCCAAAATCATCGGAATTAACATAATGTCAGGCGGAATAGGGAAAAAAGAACTTTCAACAAACGATATAACAAACAACCACGCCAATGCGTGCCTGTTTGCCGACAGATGAATGACGGAATCATAAATTTTCCGCACTAATTGATTAAAAGACATAGCATTTCCCTTTTTCTTTAGGAAATACTAGTTTAAAAATTTTTCAATTTCAGTAATATCCTGCTGTCTATCCACATAAAAAATCCGATTATGCTGTAAATTATGGCGTGCGGTAATCAGTTTGGGTGTGTATTCGATGAAAACGGTGTGCGGATGATTTTTTTGCAAATATATTTCCGCCGCATCCGCATTGTGTACCTCAAAATAAGTGTATCCGCTCGTATCAAGAGAACGATGCAGTTGGTCATATTGCGGGCGATATTCATTTAATAACAATATTTGGTGGTTTTTGTTTCCAATGCAATAACTGTCTATAATATCTTGCAATTTGGCGATTTCAAGCGGTAGGTGAATGTAATGGGCGACTCGCTGATGAGCCGAAAATTTTTGCGAATGAGGTTTGGTTAAAACAATGGGAAATGTCGTAAGATTTATTTGTTTAGCAAAACTTTCACCGGTTTCTTCCGAGTATTTTTTCTCATCGTCTAAATTGAATATCATTAAATCCGGAGTAAGCTCTTTGGCATATTGTAAAAACTGATAAATATTACCGGTGGAAAAAGTTTTATATACGCCGGAAGACAAAATATTTTGTAATGCCGCAATATTTTGTTCGGTGTTATTATATACGAATATATGTCCGAAGTTGGAAAACTGCATTATACCTCCTTTTCTGTTGACAGAAGATATAATTATTGATTTTTGAAATTAAAGCATACCGTGTTGTAATAAATAGGCACGGTAGGTGTTTTGTAATAACATTGCTACCGTCATCGGTCCGACGCCCCCCGGAACCGGAGTTATTGCTAAGGCTTTTTCTTTCACGTCTTCAAAATCAATGTCGCCGCACAGCTTACCGTTTTCACGATTAATTCCGACATCAATCAATACAGCTTTGTCCTTTATCCAATCCTTTTTAACCATATTGGCAACTCCGCAAGCAGCCACCAAAATATCAGCATTGGCAGTTAATTCTTTTATATTTTGCGTATGGATATGGGTAACCGTAACCGTACATTCCTGATTTAGCAGTAATGTTGCCAATGGTCTGCCTACAATCAGTGACGCTCCTATCAGAACCACATTTTTACCGCTTAAGCTCGGGGTTACTGTTTTGAGCATTGTCATAATGCCGAGCGGGGTAGCCGCAATGAAATAAGGCTCTTCATTATTTTGCAACAATCCGGTATTATACGGATGAAATCCGTCTACATCTTTTTGCGGAGATATGCGATTTATTATTTCATTGGTATTCAGGTGTTTAGGCAATGGTAATTGCACAATTATACCATTTACCAAATCGTCTTGATTGCATTTATCTATCAGCTCAAGTATTGTTTTTTGACTTGTCGTATCTTCAAGATGGTGTAACTCGGTGAGAATTCCCGCTTGAGCAGCAGCTTTTTGTTTGTTGCGGACATATATCAAACTGGCATCATCATTGCCAACCAAAACTATTGCTAATTTGGGAGCATTCTGCAAACTTGCCGTTTGTTCTTTTATATCGGCTAAAATTTCATTTGCTATTTTTTTTCCGTCGATGATTTCAGCTGTCATTATTAATTGTTCTCCGCTAACTCATTTATCATCTCATACATAACGCTTTGGGTGATTGAAGATTCGATATAAATCTTTTTGTAATGGTCCGTTTGTCCGCTGATAATGCTTATGTTGCTTTTGGCTATCTTTAATTTTTTTGACAGCAACTTGATTAATTCATCATTAGCACGCCCTTTTTCAGGAACTGTTTTTACATAAGCTTTCAAGTATGAAACTCCGTTGGCATCACAAACCATATCCTTAAAACCACAAAACGAGGCGTTAGGAGTCAGTTTTATACGCAATATATAACCGGATTTATACTTCTCGCAAACGTTCATATTACATATATTGTTCAATCCAACGACTTAAGTGCGTTATGAAGGAACTTACAAAAATTATTGCTACCAACAAAACATAAGGTGCAACATCATAACCGGAAATCGGCGGAACTTTCTTTCTGATCTTAGCATATACCGGTTCGGTTACAGCCTTCAATATCTCCATAAACTTTTCGGCATATTTATTATGAACCGTCATTATTTTATAGTGAAGCATCCAATATAAAATAATATCTACCGCTACAACTTTGAAATATACGTTAACCAGTACTCCCAGAATATCCAAAAACGGCATTAAAATTAAACCGATAATTCCCATATTTTTTTCTCTCCTTATTGATTGTCGCCATCTGCCGGTGGCTGTCCTTTAGATTGTTCTAGCATAATAAAACGCTTACTGTCAAATCTTCTTTTATCATAAGCACCACGTAATTGTGCAATTCGTGCTTCCAAATCGCTGTTTGCCGAAGGTAATACCGTATCTTCAGGCTTGGCGTTAACAACGTCAGGAATTGTTACTTTATTGACAGCGGTTTCTTTGCGTAGTTGCAATAACATCAGTCTTTTGAGCCAATTGCTAAAGTTGAAATCATCTCCCAAATCTTCATCATCTTCGTGGTCAATATCCAGACTTTCACGTTCACGTGGGCTGAAATTATAGTCATAACCGAGGTTTTGCAATGATTTTAACATCTTATATATAGGTTTGGCCTGTTCAAATTCTTCACGACCTACCTCAACTTCAACTTCATCACGTGTATAATTTTCTATTAAATCCTGAAATTCTCTCAAGCGAACAATATTGAGTTTCAGCTCGTGCATTGTTTCCGAGTTGTATTTACCGCTTGATTGTCTTAAGGCATAGGCCGTAAATAAATCAAATTCGCTGCGAGCGGCATTTTCCAGAAATGTTTTGCGTTCCTCGGCATCTTCCGAAGTGATATAGCCGTCATTCATATGTTTGATAATGTTGGCGGCATTTTCAATAGTTCGCTCAAAAGTTTCCTGCGGAGAACCTGAAATGCAAAGAGCTATGAGCGCACGAGCAATCAAATCCATCATTTGGACTTTGTTATAAGAAGCGTCCGCAAATTCAACCGTATAATCATCGGGAGCCAAAATAACTTCACGCAAAATAGTGCGGGCATTTGCCCTGTCAACTTGCGGAAATCCGTTACATACGGCATCATACAGCGTATTGAAATATGTGCAATTTTCGTAGCGCCCCATTATTTTTCCTCAAAAATGTATTTAGCCTGTTCGAGCCAGATAATGCGGTCTATAACCCAATTGCTGATTTGCTCTATTTTTTCCATTTCAATGCCGAGGGCAATTCCCACTTTCCCGATAAACAGGGTTTCTTCATCGGAAAGCAGGTTGTCAACGTGTGAGAGCATACACATTTCTTTGATGAGTTCCAATGCCAAATGACGATTTTTGATGGTTTTAACTTCTTCCAAAATCTCGTCTTCGCTATTGACAACAAACAAGTCATCTATATTCTTAACACCGTGAACTTTAGCTGCTTTTTTTACAAAGTTGACTTCAGTTTCGTCGGTATGACCGTCAGAAGCCGAAAGATGAATAAGAACCCTAAAGAAAACGTTTTTTTCTTTAGCAGTTGCCTTATCTAAATATGATGGCACAATATTGCTTATATCGGACATATTGTTTCTCCCTGTTAAAACTTAAGGTTCATACTATATAATATCTCTTTATTTTGCAACACAAAAAAAATTATGCCAAGCGGGAAATATTTATTTTTTATCTTTGCAATTGCAATAGTTATAAATAGGACATTTGTCACATAAAGGATGTTGCGCTTTGCAAGTATAGCGTCCGAACAGCACTAGCCAATGATTGGTATTGACCAACATTTCATCAGGAAGTATTTTTACCAAATCCTGTTCAATTTCTAAAGGTGTTTTACCTCGGCTGAAATCAAGACGATGGGCAATGCGCATAACGTGAGTGTCTACGGCAAGCGTAGGCTGGTGATGCCATACATTCATTACCACGTTTGCCGTTTTGCGTCCCACTCCCGGCAATGTCGTTAACATATCTCTGTCGGCAGGAACTTCACCGTTAAACTTTTCAACCAATTGTTTGCTTAAAGCCATAATATTTTTTGCTTTGTTATTATAAAGCCCGATGGTTTTGATGTGTTTTTTTAATTCTTGCTCGCCTAAAACAAGCATTTTTTGAGCGCTGTCGGCAACTTTAAAAAGTTCGGTGGTGGCTTTGTTTACGCCCTTATCGGTGCTTTGCGCCGATAAAACGACGGCGATTAATAAAGTATAAGGATTGTGAAAATTAAGTTCGCACTGCGGGTTCGGATTTTGCTTGGCAAAAACGCTCATTATTTCCAAAATTTCCGACTTTTTACGCATTAAGCCTTAACTCCTCCGGCTCCCGGTGCTTTGGGTGCATCTTCATCAAGAGGCCAACGAGGCCTCGGTTTGAAGTCAAGCGGACTTGTGTATCCCAGTCTGAAACGTTCCAAACCGGCCCAAGCTACCATAACTCCGTTATCGGTGCAAAAACGAATCGGAGGTGCGGCAAATTCCAAGTCATTGTCTTGAGCTAAATTCTTTAAAGCATTCCTTAAATAAGTATTGGAGGCAACTCCTCCGGAAACCACCAAATGTTGTCCATTGGGATATTTTTGCTTAAAGTATTTGATGGCTTTTTCCAATTTGCGCACCAGACAATCGGTTGCAGTCATCTGAAAACAGGCACAAACATCGGCCACATCTTGTTTAGGTAAAATAGCATGTTCGACTACACCGTCGGGAGAATAGGATTCAATGATTTTGCGTACGGCGGTTTTTAAGCCGGAAAATGAAAGATTACAATCGCCGGAGCCGATTAAAGGTCTCGGTAGGGAAAATCTCGAATCATCACCTACTGCCGCCAATTTTTCAATCATAGGTCCTCCCGGATAACCTAATCCGAGCATTTTTGCTACTTTATCAAAGGCTTCACCGGCCGCATCATCAATAGTGGTTCCCAAACGTTCGTATTCTCCGACATTTTTTACTACCAAAATTTGGCAATGCCCACCGGATACGAGCAAAAGCAAGTAAGGAAATTCAATATCATTGGCGATACGAGCGCAAAGGGCGTGGCCTTCTAAGTGATTTACGGCAACAAAAGGCTTATTTAAAGCAAGTGCCAAAGCCTTGGCTGTCATTACTCCGACTACTACACCGCCGATTAATCCCGGTCCTGCAGAAGCGGCAATGGCATCAACATCTTTTAATCCAATATGAGCACGTTGCAGGCAAGAAGAAACTATTTCATCAACGTGTTCCAAATGCGCACGGGCAGCAATTTCCGGTACTACTCCGCCGTATTGTTTGTGTTCTTCCTGTGATTGCAGAGCTTCACCCAAAATTTCCTTTTTATCGGTAACGACAGCGGCTCCGGTATCATCACAACTGCTTTCTATTCCTAAAACAATCATCAATTTTCCCAAAATATTTTTTATTCGTTGTTTTTAATTATTTTTTGATATAAATATATGAATTATGTTAGCGTTAATTGTCAAGAAAAAGGATAAAGAAATGGCTAAAAAAGATAAAACAGACGAAGTTAAAGAACTTATTGAAACGGATTTTTCCGAAAATACGGAAAAAAATGAGCAAATCAAAGTGAAGAAAAAAAGTCATTTCGGGCGCAACTTGGCAATATTTGTTTTTCTGTTGTTGGGTGGTGCGGCAGCTTTTTCAACCATTCAATTAAAGCAAACGGAAGAAATCAACCAGCGTGCTTTACAGGATTTGCAAAAGGCCTATGAACATAAGTTGAGTATGCTTGCTTCCAAAGTTAATGACTTGCAAGACGAGGTCAGTCAAATAAAAAACAAACCGACAGCGGTTGCCAACGGGGGGGTGAGCGAAGCGTTTGTGGAACAGCGTTTAGCTCAATTAAAGCAAGAAATGGAACAGTATGTTCCGCACGAAAATTCTGAAATTGTGCCGACAGTTCCGGTAGCCGTGGTAAATACTGCGGAAAAACAGACACAGGAAGTATTGCTTGCCAGCGGAGCTTTGGTGGTTCGTGATTTGGCAGAGCAGGGTAATAAGTTTGAGTATGAGGCGGAAGTTCTGCAGATTTTGGCTCAAGGTAATCCGCAAGCTATGAAATACGTTGATACAATGCAAAAATATGCGGTTTCGGGTGTGAAAGGGAAAAATCAACTGATTAAATCTTTTAACAAAATATTTGCCGATTTGAATACGGCAAAGGTTAAAGAAGAAACTCTATCAGATGTCCAAAATCCGCAAAATTGGCAAGATAAGGCTTTGATGTGGATTAAAAAATTGTTTGTTTCCAAGAAAGGGCGCAAACGTCCGGTGTTTAATCAAAACAATGATGAAGTTTATACTTTGGTAAATGAAGGAAACTTAGGTCAGGCTTTAAGTGCACTTAAAACCAGTGAAAAATATTCATCAATGGCTTCTCTTCCGTTGGAACAATGGCAAAAACAGGTAGTAGATTATTTGGATTTCGAACATGCCGTTACCGGCCTGATTATGAATTCACTTGCTAATTTACACTTAAAAGAAATGGAACACTAATACTTATGACTGATATTGAGCTTAAAGAAAAATGGAATCGTTTTTATGAAACGGTTCCGTATCAACTTGAAAAAGTAAAACGTGTAAAAAATGTGGCAACAGCTTTTAATACCAACATTGATGCGGTGGTGAAAATCAGCGGAAATAAACTTAAAAAGTTAGCTGAAATGTGCAAAATTTCCGAACAAAATTTGCAAGGCCCGACACAAATAACAAATGGGCAAGATGCAGTGCGTGGAATTATAAAGTGTTTTACGCAAGGAATTGCCGAAGAATGGTTGTGCGATGGTATTGAGGCCTTTAGATGGTTGCAGGATAATATAGGATATGACCGTTTGCAGATGGGCGGACAAGGAGGAATCGTTGCCAATGCAATGGCGGTTTTGAAAGTGCAAAATGTGTATGTGCATACGGCCTCACATCCCAAATTACAAGCAGAGCAATTTTTGAATTCGGGTAATTTGTTGGCCTCCGACGAAGACGGTAATTTATGCAAAGCGTGTGATGTAAATCGCTCAAATGATGTTCCGCTCATTCACTGGATTATAGAGTTTGATGCCGGTGATAAATTAAAGTTAAACGACAAAGAAATTGTTTGCCCGAAAGCGAACCGTTTTATTGCCACTTATGATCCGGCAAATATGGTGCTTAAAAAAGATGAAGGATTTTTGCAAAATCTGGATAAAACGGGTTTTGACTATATGATTTTATCAGGGTATCATAACTTGACGAGTGCGAATGGGGGAATCGAAAGAGTAAAAGAAACCGTAGCGCTCATTAAAAAGTGGAAAAAAAATAATCCGAATGCAATTATCCATCTGGAATTGGCGTCTACCCAAGATGTTGAAGTGCGGAAAGCAATTATTGAGCATATAGCCCCGCTTGCCGATTCTGTCGGTTTGAATGAACGTGAAGCATTAGATGTTTTGGAAGTTATTGATAAATCTGAATTTGAAAAAGTTAAAAATGTCAAATTAGATGCGCCGTTGTTGTTTGGCATATTGCATAAAATTAAGGAAAAATGCCACTCTGCCAGAGTGCAACTTCACTTCTTCGGTATGTATCTGACGATGCAAGATAAAGGATTTAAAATCAGCAAAGAACAAAACAGAAGCGGAATGATGTTGGCAGCAACCATAGCTGCTACCAAAGCAGGTACGGGACATATAAATGAATATGAAAATCTTTTGTGGTCACAAGGCAAAGGGGTTTCAGATGTCGGGATAAACGAGTTGGAAAAATTAGCTGAATATTTGGGTATTTCTGAATTGTCAGCCAGCGGATTTTGTGATTGGAAAAATTATGAAATAATAGCGGTTCCGACAATCTTAATCGAAAAACCATTGACATTGGTGGGAATGGGGGATACCATTTCTTCAATATCATTAGTAGGAGCACTATAAAATGGCGGTATTTATTGTTGTAGCAGTTGTTTTTGTTGTTGTGCTGTTGCTCAATAACAGAAGATAGAAAAAAACCTCGCAATATGCGAGGTTTTTTGTGTATTAGTGATGGTGATGTCCGCCACCTCCGTGGTGACCGCCTCCGTGATGTCCGCCACTATGGTGATGGTGATGATGTCCGAATAAGGCACTGCCTATCACAATACCGGTAACACCGGCCAACATAGCGGTGGCGGCCG
>OMQI01000131.1 GCA_900313185.1 uncultured Rhodospirillaceae bacterium | reverse complement strand
CGTTGATTTAATGGGACCGAGTGTACGTGATAAAAACGGAAAGCGTATTGAGAAATGGGTTAAATTTACGGACTTTCGTATAAACGGCAGAAGAGTTATGAATAATAAAGAAACTTTAGAAGGAAATAAATCGGTTTGGCACGATGAGCCATATAAATATACTTTTTATGCAGAAAAAGATAACGTTTATGAAATTGTGTTAAAATGGCGCAAAAATTAAGGATAAATATAAATGAAAACATTTGATTTAGTCATTCCTTGTTACAATGAAGAGAAGTCTCTGGAAAAAACAATAGAGAGAATAATTCCTTTACGAGAAAAATGTAAGAGCGATTATGCGATAGATTTGAACATCATAATTGTGGACGATGCTTCAACCGACAAGAGTCTGGCAATTGCCCAGAAACTAAAAAAACGTTATGATTGGATTAATTTATTCAGACACGAAAAAAACCAGGGAAAAGGTGCGGCTTTAAGAACCGGTTTTGCCAATTCCAGAGGTGATTTTGTGGGGATTCAAGACGCAGATGAAGAATATAATCCGATGGATTATGTAACATTGTTAAAGCCGATACTGGATGGTAAGGCTGATGTGGTGTACGGTTCCAGATATTTAAGACCTAAAACCAGAAGAATATTATCTTTTTGGCATACGTTGATGAATAAGTTTTTGACAATTTGCTCCAATATGTTTACAGGTTTAGATATTTCGGATATGGAAACTTGTTATAAATTATTTACCAAAAAGATAGTTCATCAGTTGGCTTCAAAGCTTAAAGAAAACAGATTTGGTTTTGAACCGGAAATTACCGCATATATTGCACAGGAAAAGTGCAGAGTATATGAGTGTGCGATTGAGTATACTCCGAGAACTTATGAGGAAGGTAAAAAAATTACCTATAAAGATGGTTTCCACGCCTTATATTGCATCTTACACTACAGTGCACCGTATGCACCGTTGCCTATGCAATTTATTTTATATACTTTTATCGGAGGTATTTGTGCGGTTGCCAATTTGATTGTTTTTATGATAATGATGTCATATAATATAAGCCTTGTTTATTCGGTGTGGGGAGCCTTTTTAATTGCGGCTATGCTGAATTATTGGCTTTGTGCGGTTATTTTATTTAGGCATAAGGCATATTGGAACGGGCCGATGGAATTTTTAATGTATTGCCTTATTTTGATTATAATGGGAACGTGCGATTATTTTTTGACCTTAGGATTGGTATGCTTGTATATGAGTAACGTCGGTGCAAAATTGGTGTCAACAATTATTTGCTTTATCGGCAATTTTGCTTTGAGAAAATACGTTGTGTTTCCGATGACAAAGCTCATTAAAAAGAATAAAAAATAAAAAGTTTTAAGATTTTTGTTTTTTACCGAGAAGTAATCCTATTTCGAATAAGCCGTAAGTCGGAATGGTCAACATCAGTTGACTGACAATATCCGGCGGGGTTAATATTGCCGATAAAATAAGTATACCTATAAATATGTAGGGGCGTTTGCTTTTTACGGTTTTATAAGTAGTAATATTACAGCGGAGCAGAGCATAAGTTATCAGCGGAAATTGAAACATTATGCCAAATATCAGCGACAGCCATAATGCAAGCGATATAACATTGTTGATACCAAACATTGCCTGAATATTATCGGTTACAAAACTCATACCGAAACGAATAACGAGCGGCATAATAAAAAACAGACAAAACAGTACGCCGATTATAAATAAACCGCTCGAAATCAAAACTATCGATTTGATAAAGCGGCGTTCATTGTCATACAATGCAGGTAATATAAAATTCCAAATTTGTTTTGCGATATACGGAAAACACACCAATATATCCAATACCAGAGCCGTTTTTATTTGTAAAATAAAGACCTCAAGCGGGGAAAAGAAATTTAATTGAACAGCATCATTATGCATAATTATATTTATCAAAATGTTTATCACATAAGGTGCGATAAAAAACAGCGGTATAGCTCCGAATGCCAAAGCCAAAAGACTTCTAATCAGCACTGTACGTAGTGCTTCCAAATGTTCAATAAATGTCAGTTCTTTTTTATGCGCCATTATTTTTTAGCAGTTTTTTTTCCGGATGTTTTCTTAACGGATGCTGTTTTTTTAGCGGTTTTTTTCTTAGTCGGCGTTTTTTTGTCTTTTTCCTCTTTGGCGGATTTTTCGATTTCGGCTTTAAATTCGTTTACTTCATCTTCAATGGCTTCTTTGGCTTTTTTATATTCAGCCTGCGCTTTGCCTATACCTCTTGCCAATTCCGGCAATTTTTTACCGCCGAATAAAACCAACACCACGATTAAGATCAAAATTATTTCGGTAATACCCAATGACATCACTTATTCTCCATTATGTTTTTGTTTTTTTATTATATTCGGAAAAAACATTCCGCTGTCAATCAAAAATGATAAAATTAAACATTTATTGAAAAAAAAACAGCACTAAATCCGCTGAGGAAAAAGTGCTGTGAAACATTACCGGTGAAAAACGCTTAAAGCTTTTGCACGGGTTTGATGAAAATGACATTGCGTTTGTCGCTAACGGCACCGGCAGTACGTTTAGTCCAAAATTTTTGGTTAAGCTCGCCTAAGAGCAAACAATCACCGCGACCGATAGCAAGCAGACTGTTATTTACAGTTTCTTGATTATCGATAAGCAGGCGCATAAGCTTTTTACTGGGGAGCTCGAGTTTGAGCTGTTTGCCGTATTTTTTGGCCTCTTCGTGTGATACGGGGGTGGTCAGAATGGAAGCAATGTCCACATAGTAATCATTGTTCAGCACAATACCGATTTCTTGTCCGGCCTGGCTGAATGCCTGACAGCGCTCGTTCCTCATTATAAAATAACCGGGTTTGAGGGCTGGTTTGTTTTTTGTTCTCATCATAAATATATTGATTAGTTAATAATTCAAAATTTGCATGCTTTCATATAACGGAATATATCGCTTGTCAATCGGCAATTTTTATTTTCTTGAAAAATTTTTAAGTGTGATTACATAGCACTCAAAGGAGAATGAAAAATGTTTGAAAAACCGCTTTATAATTTTTTATACAGTTTGATTTTGGTGTTGATTACCGCATTTATTTGCAGTTATTTTAATCGTTTCGGTATGCAAAATTTTTATTCGGAGATTAACCTTTCGGTTTTGACTCCGCCGAATATGGTGTTTCCGATTGTGTGGACAATTTTATATGCCACATTGGTGATAGCCTTTGATATGGTGCTTAATCACGCCGATAAACAAAAGGTTCGTCCGGCGGCGCAAGTTTTTACACTCAATTTATTCTTACAGGCTTTGTGGACTTATGTGTTTTTCTATAATGCCTATTTTTTGGTCGGATTTGCCGTGTTGGTGGTATTGTATTTTGTGACTTTGGCAATGATGAAAATATTTTACGGTATTGATAAAAAAGCCGTATGGTTGTTAGTGCCGTATATGCTTTGGCTGTTGTTTGCCACATATCTTAATTGGGCTGTGGTAGATTTAAACGGTGCAACTTTTAATTTAGGAATGTAGAAGCTAATAAATTTCAAAACAGAAATCTTTGGAGAGCTTTTTTTCCTGTTCCTTACAGTGCGCAAGTAATTGTTCTTTTTCCGTGCGTTTGAGATTTTTGAAAACTCGATGAAATAAATCGGGTTTTTCGCTTATTTTAGCGATGTATTTGATAATTTTAAATTTTTCTTCAACGCTTAAAAATTGCAGAGAGTTGCAGATTTCATAATCCAAAAAAGGTATGCTGTATGTGTGTTTTTCTTTTTTGGTTATTTCTACGTTATCACCGGCAAATCCGTAAAATACTCGCACCATTTCGTTCTCCTTAAAAAAGAAAGTCGCTTGATGAGAGCGACCGGAAGCAGAAAACTACACAAAGATAGTGCGACATATTGACCGTATAACGACTTATTTTGCCGCCTTCCGGTCGTAGCCGAAAAGCGTGCAAAAATTTCGTTTTTGCACGAACGCTTTGTGGAGGTTTTCTGACCTCGAGCAAGTTATCGTCTTGCCTAAAGAGAACTTACAAAATTAGGCTGATAAAGTCAAGCGGATTTTATTTTGTAAAATTAAGTGAAATTGTTGTGGACAATGAGTTAAATCTGCGTTAATTTATCGCTAATGATTTTTTAATGACAGATTTAAGGATATAAAATGACAGTCAGTGTAAATGATATTCGTAAAACGTTTTTGGATTATTTTGCCAAGAATGACTAAAAAATTATTCCGTCATCTTCGTTGGTGCCGGATAATGATCCGACTTTAATGTTTACCAATTCGGGAATGGTGCAGTTTAAAAATATTCTTGCCGGTAATGAAACTCGTGAATATACCAGAGCGGCAACCGCTCAAAAGAGTGTGCGTGCCGGCGGTAAACATAATGATTTGGACAGCGTGGGCTACGATGTGCGTCACCATACATTTTTTGAAATGCTCGGTAACTTTTCGTTTGGCGATTATTTTAAGGATTACGCTATTCCGTATGCGTGGGAATTGCTGACCAAAGAATTCGGGTTGCCGAAAGAAAAATTGGCGGTTACGATTTATCATAATGACGATGAAGCACACGATATTTGGAAAAAAGTTTCAGGTTTGCGGGAAGACAGAATTATCCGTATTGCCACCAAAGACAATTTTTGGCAGATGGGTGATACCGGTCCGTGTGGTCCTTGTTCCGAAATCTT
>OMQI01000132.1 GCA_900313185.1 uncultured Rhodospirillaceae bacterium | reverse complement strand
TAAAAAGAACACTCTGAATTCTTCAATTTCCTTATACGCCATTTTTTCACGGCAATACTCTTCAAATTGTATCCAATTACTGAAAATAGGCTCATCTGAATCACGAAACCCCGCATACGCCGAACGCATACCGCAAGTCGCTACCAATCTGATTAAAACGATTGCATTCGGGCTGACCCCGGCATCCATCAACTCGTGAGCAGGTGCGTGCAAAACTTCGCCGATATCTCCGAAATGACTTATTAAATTTTTCGCCAAAGGTTTTACATCTCGTCTGGGTATAGCCATTGTCAGCAATAATTCCAACAATTCATAATCCGGCATACTCGCACCGTCATCAACCATAAAGCGCTGTCTTAACCGTTCTCTATGGCCTAAATATAATGGTTTTTCTTCAACCTTTGTAGTCATCTATGTACCTCTTTGGAGATTATTTATACGGTGGCTTATCCAAACCTTTCGGAGAATATGTGAAAACTTCAACCCCGTCTTTGGTTACGCCCATTGAATGCTCAAATTGAGCTGACCAAGCGTGGTCACAAGTCACGGCCGTCCACCCGTTTGAAAGAATAACACCATCTTTTTTACCTAAATTTATCATCGGCTCAATGGTAAAAAACATCCCCTCTTCCATAATCGGACCGGTACCTTTTCTACCGCAATGCATAACATTTGGCTCATCGTGAAAAACTTTGCCTAAACCGTGGCCGCAAAACATATCAACCACCGAATATCCGTATTTATGCGCATATTCCTCAATTACTGCACCAATATCGCCAAAATGTGCCCCCGGCTTTACCACATCAATGCCACGCATCAAACATTCATAGGTCACTTCACACAAACGTTTACCTTTTACTTTAGGCTTTCCGGCAAAGTACATACGACTGGTATCGCCGTAATATCCGTCAACAATAGCGGTAACATCAATGTTTAAAATATCGCCGTCGGCAAGTTTGCGTTCATAATCCGGAATACCGTGGCAAATCACCTGATTTATTGATATACAAGTTGCTTTCGGATATCCTCTATATCCTAAGCAAGCTGACTTTGCCCCGTTATCTTCCATAAATTTAAGGCACAAATCGTCAAGCTCTCCGGTTGTGATACCAACTTGCACATAATCTGCTATGTAGTCCAGACAAGCAGCGGCTACCTTACCGGCTTTACGCATTCCCTCAAAATCTTCCGGACTGTCATATATTTTTATATTATTTTTATTAGTATACATCAAAACTTCTCCACATACTTTAGTATATGGCATAAATCAAACCCATATAAAACGCAAGCACTAAATGCGATTTACATTTCAAACCCTGAATAACCTCTTTGTTTTTGACGACGGGCATCTTTGCGATTTTTGTTTTTCTCCATACGCTCAGATTTTTTCGCAATTTTTTCTTCGATTTTGCGACGGCGTTCCTCGTTGCTCATTGGTAATTTTTTGGTTTTTCCGGCGTTTTTACCGCTTTTTATAACCCATTTGTTCATTGAGCCTTTACCGCCCTCTTCTTCCAGAGCTTTAGCTCTGTTTAACTCTTTTTCATTTGTGTTAACAAATATTCTCCCTCTTACCCCACTTAGTTTAGGAAGTACCAAATCTTCGCCCGACAATTTTTCTTCGTAAACACCATCCAATGACTTAAATACAATCTCTCCACTTTCCGGCTCATTGATAATTCCCAAAAACTTCTGATCTGCAATATCAATATGTTCCACCAATTTAGAAACGCCGGGAGCCAATTCTATCACATCGCCGTTGCAAAAATTGTGGCATTCAATACGCTTGTCATCGGCTAAGGCTCTCACACTGTTTTCTCTTTGCTCTTCATTACCGTGAACAGCTAAAGCTTGCAATCTTAAACCTTCTTTTTGGTAATCTTTGAAATTTTTAGTATTAGACGCAATTATATTTCCGTCTTCCCTTGTACCTTCTTTCGTGCTATGTCCCGAAAGTTGAAGTTTTAAAATTCTGGCAACTTTCAGAATATCATAAGCCCCTTTCTTACGCAAAACAGGTTCGCTTAGGAAATTTACCCCAATGTTTGCACCACTACGGCAATTTTTCCTCATAAGTTCAATAACTTTATCTGCCCCTAATTGTTCAATAAGTCTTTGTGAATATAGCCAAGCCTTATCTTTGCCATCAAAAAAATACTGATGCGTTTCTTCAGCTATACGAACTGCTCCGGAGCGTTTGTCTCTTGACTGTTCTCCTAAAGCCCCGCTGATAATTACCAATTGATCTTTAACACCTACACTTTTGTTGTAATTTTTAGCATTGGAATGTGTGATATTATCAAAATCCCAAACCGTCTCTTTAAAATCTTCGGCAGCATAAATTTTTATTCCTTTATCGCGTAAAGATTTCATATTCTTACTTGAAGTTGAACGTAGTTCACCATTTTCCATATAATAGATAGTATTATCATTTTGCCAATTTTCAAAAGCCCAGCGAGCTTGATAACCGTCAATAAATACCTTTTTCCCTTCCTCCTTTGCAGCAATAAGTGTCGGCAGATAATTTTCAATACTACGAGAAATTACCGGTACAAATATTCCTCTACCCTTATTTTCTCTGATAAAAGATTTTGTTTCATTTACTTCAGTTTCAATAGTTATATTTTCCATTTCCGCAGTCATCTCATTACCGGAAGAAGTGGAATCTACAGTATAGTGCGTAATTTTAGACTTACGCAACATTCCTATCGTCATCTGATTATTACCACCAACCCCGATATTTGATAAAGACATTCGGTTATCGCCTTTATGATAAATTCCTCCCGTAGGTGTTTCAATAATATAAGCATATGCTCCGGGTACCGGATGCGAAACCGGTAAAGTTTTTTCTGTAATATTTACATCACCATATTTTTTACACTTACAAGGCTCTACAACATCAAACTCCGGATACTCACCTTTTGGTAAATTATTTTGCTTAAGAAGTCCGTATAATGTATTTTTTGTATATTGGCTACCCATAATTTTTGGCATCTTAAATTTATTGGCTTGTGCGTAGAGTGTCATATAAATCAAACCATCCAAATGGTCAGCGTGAGCATGCGTTACTGCTATTAAGTCTAACGGAAACTCGGCTGGCTCACCGTTTTTTCCCGGAAAGAATTGCCTAAAATCAGGTACAATTCCACTAAACTCAGGGTGTTTTTCCATTATATCTTGAGAAGGTAATTTTAACCCAAAATCAATCAAAATTCTAGTGGTTTTACCATTTTCGGTATATTCAAATATTTGGCTGTTAGCTCCTATGCCATCGTCATTCCCTGCAGGAACTCCTCCAAGTAACCTTAACAGATTTTTCCCGTTCTCAGAATTTGTCATAGCATACCTCCATCAATTTCTTTTTTATATCATACCTTATTTTGACAAAAAATCAACCTAATTTTTAATTACATTGCAAAATACTTTATTACGTTGCTTTTATTATTGTCAAAATGTCAAAAATGTGTTTTAATAGGCGAAAGTATATGTTTTTTTTGAAATTTATTTTAAGGAGAAAAGCCGTGCGTAAAATGATTGATATTGATTTCGGATCCTCACGTTACAATGAACTGGTAGAACTCCGTTATAAAATTTTACTGGAGCCGTTAGGGCTCAAGTTTTTGGATTCTTTTCGTCCCGAGGAAGCAAATTATCTGCATATCGGTTGTGTGGAAATGCTCGATAACAAACTGGTCGGTGGCTTGATTTTAGCTCCGGTAAGCGATGATACCATCCGCCTGATGCAAGTTGCGGTTGATACCATTTATCAGGGTGAAGGTGTCGGACAAGAGTTGGTTAAATATGCCGAAAAACGCGCCAAAGCAGCCGGATACAGCAAAATTGTTATGCACGCTATGCTTTTTGTGGTCGGTTTCTATGAAAAAATGGGCTATCATGCTGAAGGCGAAGCCTTTAACGAGCAAGGCATTACTTTTATGAAGATGGTTAAAGAGCTTTAGGAGAAAAGTTATGAGTGCAGCCGAAGATGTGCGTTTTGAACTGCGTAGTAAAGAATTTAACAAAGCAATCGAAAACTATTCAAGAGAAGATGATAATGCGTGGTCGTTCATTGAAAACAGACAACAAGAAATTATGGATTCAGCTGTCAGTAATGAGAGAAAATTTCGAGCTTTTGACGGTGTTTTAGCCGCACTGCATAATATATTCCCTCGTTCCAATACCGCTTACTGTCAAGCTTTAGAAAAACAACTTACTTATGTTAACAAAAAAAATCCTAGTGATTTAGAACGTATGGCTAAAGATGCTTATTTTCACAGCCATGGTGTTGACATTATGCAATACGGAAAAGTTATTTACGGAGCTTATAAATTATCTAAAGATAAGGAAAATTTTCCTTATAGAGATATTGCAAAATATTTTCGCAAAAAACAATTGAAACAAGAAAAAAAGGCTGTCCGTGAAGATATAGAAGAACGGGTAAGAGAGCTTGATTTTTATTTAGAAGATCCACAGACCGATGCCGTTAGAAAATTAGGTATGGTTGATGAAATATTAGACATTGTACAAGATAAATATTTTGGTCCGGTTGAAGCTAATACCGTAAAGAAGAATTATTGCCAAACAGCAGTTCAAATATGCCGTGAAGAACTTTTTGATTCCCAAACCGCCGATTTTTATCTCAATCAAGCCAAAGAATATGGACGACGAGCGGACAAAGCCTGCATAGAATGGGAAAAACGTTGCGGTATATCAACCAAATCAAAAGAAAAAGAATATATGTATAAATACCGCAGTGATAACACAAGATAAAAGGGTTGATGAAAAAAACGAAACGTATGGGTAAAATTATGATGCAAATTTGCCAAGAATTATCCCCTTTAATAAAATTTTCTCGCTTGTTTAACTTTCCAAATAAATGGCGCTGTTTTTATAACGACGAATCATAAAGCGCAACAATACTCCGATACAGGCTGCCACCGGAACGGCAATAATCATACCTAAAAGCCCGAGCAATACACCGCCGGCAAGCAAAGCAAACATAACCCAAACCGGATGCAAACCGATATTTTCGCCTACCAATTTAGGTGTTAAAAAGTTTCCTTCCAAAAACTGTCCGACTCCAAACACAGCGATTACTGCCAAAATTTTCGGCAGCGTTCCATATTGAGAAACCACCAAAATCATTGCCATTAAAAATCCCGATATTGAACCGACGTACGGAATAAAGGAAATTATTCCGGCCAAAAATCCGATTAATAACCCTAATTTTAAACCTACCAACCATAATCCCAACGCATAAAAGCTGCCTAAAAAGATACAAACCAACAATTGTCCACGTAAGTACCCAGATATAATCCGGTTAATCGCTTTAGCCGCATCCGTAACGTTTTTCTTGTGTTTTTTCGGCACCAATGCCAATATTCTGCCGGTAAAGTTATGCCAATCACGCAACATATAAAACGCCACAACCGGCGAAATCAACAACAGTGACAACACATTGACCAAAGCAAAACCGTTCTCGGCAATTTTTTTAATTACATTCACCAACGGCTTTATAGACTCCCCTTGACGACCTTGCCACAAATTATTCAAATTATTATTTTCCAGAGGCGGAAGATATTCTTTTACCTGTTCAAGCCAAACCTTAAGTTTTTTCACAAACCCGTCGACATATTGCGGTAAATTACTCAAAAAATCACTAATTTGCGAAAATGCCATACTTCCCAAAACGGCAATAACCGGAAGCAAAATCAGCAAAAACAATCCCAAAACCATCGTAGTTGCCAATGAACGGGAAAACTTTAATGAATTTTCCAACTTATTTACCGCCGGATCCAAAAAATATGCCACGGCAATACCCACCACAAACGGTAACAAAACCGAACGAAGCGCATATAACAAAATACCGCATATCAAAAAAACCGCCAAAATCAACATAACACGTTGATTGTTTACCTCTTGTTTATTCATTTCTTACCTTATAATAAAATAGTTTTCTTTTGCCTCGTGGCTGAACCCGTTTTCTTGCATACTGAGCCACAAATCATCAAGAGAACCTGTATAGCGAATGGCAAAGTTAACCTTTCCGCCGCCAAAACTCTTGGTATCGATTCCTTCCACCTGTTCCAATTCTGCCAATGCTTTACTTTTGGTCAACCAATCTTTCATATTTTGATAAACATAGACGGCATTTACCACTCCTTGCGAAACCGCACCGCCCTCTTTATTTTTGGCTTCACGTTCCATATTGGAAATATACATCACACTTTTTTCGATTGCTTTATCAAAAACATTGGATTCTCCGTCGTTATACACGGCAAAACTCTCTTCGGTTTTGTTTTTTTCATTTTTAAGCGTAACCTTTAAATCGCCGTTTTCCATCACCTCGGCCAAAATAACGTATACCCTGTCAGAACCGTTCATTTCGCTTATCTGTTCATATAAAGAACTGCTCATATACAACGCTCTTTCAGCGCTTAAATCATCAATATTGCGAAAATGCTCGCCGATGGTTCTTAATTGCATAACTCCGAATTTTATCAAGCCCTTTGCACGCCAACTTTGGCGCCAAACATTATCTCCTTCCCACAACAGAGGGTATCCGTGCGGACTGTTCTTAAACACCGGAATCACCAACAATTCCTGTGCATCAGGCTTTATCATCTCATTTTCCGCCATATAATCTTTCAGCAATTGTTCGTTGATTTGTACGGTTAAATTGGCGATATATTTGGTTCCACCCGATTTTTCATCTGCCACGCTGACCGATTGCACAAAACGCATAATTTTATCGTCCGTCAACTCAGATAATTTTTGGACATTTTCTTCTGAAGTCAGTTTTCCGGCTACTTCCAAAAATGCCTGCCGTTGTGCTTGTTGCATTGCTTTATCTTTGGCAATCACCGAATTTTCCGCATCCATATCAACCGGAATGGTCACGGCATAATCAAGCTTTGCAAAGGCTTGCGAAGCTATCAACATAAAACAGAAAAATGCGAATATTTTTTTCATTTTACTACCTTTACTTAAATTTTTTATAACATATTACAAATTAGTCTAAAAAGCAAAACTTTTTTATAGACTTTTTGGAAGAACCGTTGTTTATTATGGATAATTTAAAATAGTAAAGAGGACTGGATAATGATTAAAAGCAAATATATTTTGAGTTTGTTGGAAAAAACTAAAAAAGACCTTAAAACAATAGTGTTACCTGAGGGTGAAGATGAGCGGGTTTTAACTGCTGCTCATATTATCAGCGAAGAGAAAGCTGCCAATATTGTTATTTTGGGTGATGTCGAAAAGATGCAGGCTTTTTTTGCATCTCACAACTGGAGCACCGATGGTATTAAATTTATTCAACCGGAAAAATCCGAACATTTGGGCGAATATATTGAATTACTGTATAATTTACGCAAAGAAAAAGGATTATCACACGAAGATGCCGAAAAGTTAGCTCTCAACTACAACTATTTCGGTACGTTGATGATAAAATCCGGTCACGCCGACGGTATGGTATCAGGTGCCAATCATTCTACCGCCGATACGGTTCGTCCGGCTCTGCAGATTATTAAATCGGCCAAAAAAGGACGCAGTGCTTCTTCATTTTTCATTATGCTTTCAAACGGAACTCCATACATTTTCTCCGATTGCGGCATTATAATCAACCCTAATGAACAAGAACTTGCCGACATTGCTTTGGATGCTGCCGAAACCGCCTTGCATTTCGGCATTGAACCTAATGTTGCAATGTTGTCATTTTCTACCAAAGGTTCGGGTAAAGGTGATGAAGTGGAAAAAGTTAAGCGAGCTACCGAAATTGCTAAGCAAGCTCTTTTAAGCGACGAATACAAAAATCTCGGTATTAAACTCGACGGTGAATTGCAAGCCGATGCCGCTCTTGATAGTGTTGTTGCAGCTAAAAAAGCACCAAACAGCGAAGTTGCAGGCAAAGCAAGAGTATTAATCTTCCCGAGTTTGGAAGCCGGTAATATTTGCTATAAAATGTTGCAACGCTTGGGCGGTTGCGAAGCCTACGGCCCTATCTTACAAGGACTGAATGCCCCTGTTAATGATTTATCCCGTGGTTGTTTTGCCGAAGATATTGTCGGAGCAATCGCTATCACCTGTTTACAAGCTACAAAATAAGGAACAAAAAAAAATGAAAAAAATTCTCGTAATTAACTGTGGTTCTTCTTCATTAAAATTTCAACTCTATAATGTAGAAGGCGAAAACTATGAAGTGGTTTCCAAAGGTATTGCCGAACGTATCGGTATGGAAAACTCCGTTGTAAAAATTCAATACGGTAACAGTCCTAAACAAGCGCACGAAATTGCTATGCCGACACATTCGGAAGCAATTCGTGCGGTATTTGATTTGTTGCTCAACGGTGCTCTTAAGTCTATGGATGAGTTGGACGCCGTCGGACATCGTATCGTACAAGGCGGAGATATTTTCAAGGAATCCGTATTGGTTACCGATGAGGTTATCGAACAAATTGCCGGTCTTTCCGATTTAGCTCCGTTACACAATCCTGCTCACGTGTTGGGCTTAAAGGCTGTTAAAGAAGTATTACCTAACATCCCGCAAGTGGCTGTATTTGATACTTCATTCCACCAGACAATGAAACCTGAAGCTTATCGCTATGCCATTCCGGAAGACCAATATACTCGTAACAAAATTCGTCGTTACGGTTTTCACGGAACATCGCATAAATATGTTTCCGAAGAATGCGCTAAATTAATCGGCAAAAAGGGGAAAATCATCACTTGCCACTTGGGTAACGGTGCTTCCATTTCCGCCATTGATAACGGTATTTGTGTTGATACTTCCATGGGCTTTACTCCGCTTGCCGGCACCATTATGGGAACACGCTCCGGCGATATTGATCCGTACATTCCGTTGTACATAATGAAGAAAGACGGACTATCCATCGATCAAGTCAATGATTTATTGAACAAACAAAGCGGTATGTTGGCTTTGTGCGGATATTCGGATAACCGTGATGTTGAAGACAGAATGCTCCAAGGCGAAGAAAAATGCACTATGGCAACTTACTGCTATGTTCATTCTTTACTTAAAATCATCGGTGGTTACATTGCCGTTTTAGGCGGTGTTGATGCCATCGTATTTACTGCCGGCGTCGGTGAAAACGGTTGGTTATTACGTAAGGTATTGATTGAACGTTTGGCTTATCTTGGTATCAAATTGGATGAGAAAAACAACCGTGTCCGTGGTGAAACCATTATGATTTCCACACCGGATTCCAAAGTTAAGGTATATATCATACCTACTGATGAAGAACAAGTTATCGCTCGTGATACGGTTCGCTTATCCGGTATTTAATCAGGTCTTAATAAGGAACCTAGTCATAAAGATTAGGTTCCTTTTTTTCAAAGCAATGCCAATGGAAATGCAAAATAAAATAAAAACTTTCTTAACATCATACGGAGCTGTGGCTTTGTGTGATATTTTGGCTTTGATTATCGTATTCTGCCTTTCCGGCGTATTGCTCGTAGATGAATTGGAACATTTGCATGCTGCTTATTTCATCAGCACCGGTTCAATGCCGTTCCGTGATTTTTTTGAACATCACCATCCTTTATTTTTATTTTTACTTGCGCCTCTGGTTAAAATAATGCCGCAAAATGCCATATTGATCTTGTATACGGCAAGAGTATTAATGACTATTGTTTCTATCGGCACTTTTTACTACATTTATAAAATTGCCGAACGTTTTCTGGGCGGAAAATTTTGCGCATTGCTGAGTATACTTATCTTTTTGTCATTTTACCCCACCCTCTATATGTTTTCAATTGTCAAACCTGATACATTAATGCGCTTTTTCTTTGTCTGCGGACTGTATTACTTTTTTGAATATGCTCAAACTCTTAAATCCAAGCCTTTAATTATCAGTACTGCCTCTTTGACTTTATCTTTTTTATTTTTGCAAACTGCTGTTTTTCTGATAATTCCTTTGGGATTGGTAGCGTTTTACCTTCTTTACAAAAATCCTCGGCAAATCAAAAACTTTTTGTATGCCGCAATATTGCCGCTTCTGTTTATTGGCATATTTACCGCTTACTTATACCTCACCGATAGTCTGAAAATTTATTTCCAAAGCTGTTGGATTTTTAATGCAAAATTTTTCTCGCTTTTAGATTTTAAGTTACCGTCTCAACTGTCTGACTTCATTATTTATATCATTATGGGATATATCGCCTACGGCTATTCAATTTACACCAAAAAAGCCGATTTTTATGTTCACATTATCGCTTTTTTATTGTCATTCAGTTTAATTCGCAATTTCATTTATCCGGTTTATTACCCGAGATATTTACTTCCGGCTTTCTTTTATACTTCATTGCTGATAGCATACGCACTTAAAGATGCCGATAAAATCATTCATACATATTTTAAATTAGCGTTGATTGCTATTTTTTGCATAAACGTTACCATTACATTTACCATATACAGCAATACAACATCTCGCCAACTCCTTAAAATAATTAAACCGACCGACACCTGCTTTAATTATTTTTCCAATGAGCAAAATATTTATCAACCAAAATATTCATATTATTGGTATGCTCCATCCATTGAATCGGTTGATGATTACTTATTTGACCGACAACCGGAATATAATGTAAATGACTTGGTAAAATCGCAGAAATTTAAGTATATTTTATACAATAAAGGTGCTTATATGGCAAAGTTTCCACATCCTTATGACGACACTGACGAACAATTTAAAAATACCTATAAACGGCACGTTTTGGACGACGTGACTCTCAAAGATTACGACTTTTTCGGTATCGGCAACATCGGGGTTTACAAATTGAAAACAAACTGATTAATTAAGCAGTTCCCCATTGAACAAAGCCTTACCTTGTTCTTCCATCAATTGGAACACCCAATCGGCATAATAACGATAAGTGTCAGCCGCCACATTTATGGCTTCTCTTGTAAACACTTTTTGCGCATCCATTGAAATCAAAACCCAATATGATGTTCCTACATTCAACACCGTCAACTTATAAAACATTCCCGTCAACATCAGCACATCAATTTGACGCACTTTGGTATCCGGTGGCAAATCAGCCAAATCAGATTTGTAGGTTAATCCCTGATATTCAACAAAATCCAAAACTCTGGCCAATTCACGCCAAGCAGATGAACTGCTCAATAATTTATTAAATTCTCGATAATCTTTTTTATTACCATTAATTATTACCGATTTAATCTCCGAAGTTTTAATATTCAGCAACGGATATGGTATCCAATCTTGAGGAGAGCCGGAAAAATTATTTATGGCACTAACAGCATAAGCGTAATGTTCATTTGCACTGCTCTTTATCATCATCAGTTGTTGCTCTGGTATCCATTTTCCCAAAATAACTTTATCAAGTAATTTTCCGTCATAATCATAAGTTTCAACTTTAATTCCGGTTTCTTTAGTTAAGTTATTCTGTTGCAAAAATTCATCATCAACCGGCAAAACTGAAACTATAACCGAATTCTTTACCATCCTAAAAAAGGAAGCCAACATATCTTCGTTAACATAATAATCTTTAGCTTCCTTGAAGCGCCAACTTCCGTCAGACAAACGATGAATATTAAATTCTCCACCGCTTGATGTGCTGATTTTAATGTTCCCCAAATAATTAATTTTATCTCTGGTTGCCGATAACGCATATTCGCCCCGAACATTAGCTCCTTGGCGATAACGGGAATATCCCCACACTCCGGCAAGAATCAACAAAGACGTCAAAACAAACAAAATACTGCCTAAAATATATTTTTTAGTCATTTGTTATCTCCCTGATTTTTTTAAGTCTGCGTCTTCCCACAAATAACATTGCCAACCATAAAAATACCGTCGCCAATATCGGCATAACAAAAACATTCATTGCTATTATTTTATTAATGGTCAATGAATACTGTTGTCTGATTTGATAGAATAAATTTTCCATTTTCTGCTCGGCCTGCCCGAAAGCAAGTCCGGCTTCATCTACCTGAGCCAAAGTTTGTAATTTTTCGCTGTCTCCACCGCTTTTTTGCAACAATTTCAAACGACTCATTTTCATTTCTTCCAAAATAGAACCGTATTGCTCATAATATTTCCCGAAAATTGCTGCGTTTACCTGTTCCCCGATACCAAACAAACTCTCATTATCATTTTTTTGAGGCAACTCATTAAATATCTCATTACCGGCCAACTCGTCTATCAATTTACGAACTGACAGCATATTGGCAGATTTATTTATCACACTGTACGGATTGGCATCAGGTGAACTATCCGCCACCCAAGTTTCATTTTCAATAATGTCCGCATCTCCGATAAAGGCCACGGTCGCAGTTTCAGAACTGTAAATAGTGTGTGGCATCATATTGCGCAAAATTTCTTTTACTTTATGCGGATTTTCTTCAAAAGCTGATTTATATTGCCCACGCAAAACAGCTCCGATATAACCTTTAGGATTTTCAATAACCGGAGTAACTGCAAATTCTTTATCATCGGCAGTAAAGGTCATTGCTTTGTATAAATTCAACTTCTGTTCAGATACTTTATAATTTTCCCCCGGTTTTCCATCATCGGTAAAATCATCTCCCAATAAAACGTTCATCTGATCCATAAACACCACTGCTTGTAATGATTTCATATTGGTATTTTCCGATTGTCCTTTGGTTAATAAATCAAAGAATATCAAAACTTTACCGCCATTGGCAATATATTGGTCTATTGCATACAAAAATGAAAGCGGCATTTCTTTCGGATTAACCAAAATCAACAAATCTAATTTTGATGAAATTTCATAAGTATCTTCAGTAACATTTAATATATTGTAATCTTCTTCCAAATTGAGAGTGAAGGCATTAAACTCCTCTAAATTTTGTGTCGGATCAAAATATATACCTACTGATTTTATAACATCCTTCTGTGTCAATTTAAGCAAGGCCTTATCTATATCTTTTTCCAAAAATGCGCGTCTTTGAGGTAAAAATTGTTTTATAACCACACCCTGACTTTCATTATCTCTGATAACTGCCCCAAAATAATCTTTAGTACCCTTGGCATTTTCTTCATAATATAGCCCGCTGTTCAGCACATTCTTTTCTAACTCGGAAAAAGGTTCCACTTCTGTTATATTCACATTTATCATTGATGCCGATTCTTTACCGTATTTTTCAACAAATCGCTTTGTTTGCTGATAATAGTAATAATATTCGGCATTTTTGGCCTTCAAATCTTTGGAAATATATACGTCTAATGTAATCGGCTTTACCGTTGCATTGACTATTTCACGAGTTTTCGGCTGCAAAGTATATTGTTTGTTATGCGTAAAATCAGCTTTATGTGCATCAAACAACATAAACAAAGCAATATTTGACAGTATAACCCCAATAACAAACAGCAAAGAAAAAATCACGAAACGCAAATTTTTATTTTTTTGTGCCGAACGCCTGTAATCCAAAACCAAAACATTAAGCCACAACAAAGCGGCAAACGATATAACGAAATATAAGAAGTCTGAAATTCCCACTTCGGCAAACAAAAAATTATTGTATATATCATAAAGTTTGCTGAATGGCAGCAACAACCATAAACCACTGACAAAAACCGTCAGTAAATATGAAATAATCGTGTATTTGCTCAATGACGAAATAAAACACCCCAAAGAACAAAACAACAAAATATACAGCCACACCCCTATATAACTGCAAGCGACATTATTCCAATCAATTTTTAACCAAAACGAAGTGTAGATTATAAACGGCAGCAAAAATAAGCTCATTGCCATAGCAAACACTCCGGAAGCTACAAACTTCGCCATTACCGGTAAACGATTGCTCAGTGGTTGAGTGAGCAAAAACTCAGCCGTTCCCGATTTATATTCATCTGACCATAAACGCATAGTCAATGCCGGAATCAAAAGCGCCAAAATCGCCGGCTGCAAATAAAACAGCGCATAAACCGATGTATCGTGCATTGCCAGATATGCCCCGAAATAAAAAGCACAACCGACTGACACAAACAAATATATAAAGAAAATCATATATGCGAAATAACTTTTAAAGTATCCGTTCATTTCCTTTTTGAATAGAGCAAAGAATTGTTGCATTTTTCACCTCAATTTTTTGTAGCTTGCTTAAAAGATGCCAGTAAATTATTATCGGCTTCTTTTTTAAATTCGTTCAAAGTTTTATCCGCCAAAAGTTTTCCTTTGTGCAGCAACAAAACCTGCGAAGCCAGAGCTTCGACATCTTCCAATGTATGTGTTGATATTATTATGATATGATTTTCGGCATATTGTTTTATAATTTTCCGCAAAGCATCTTTTTGGTTTGGATCCAATCCCTCGGTAGGTTCGTCCAGCAGTAATATTTCGGGAGAAAACAGCAAAACCGCCGCCAATTCCAATCTTTTCTTATACCCTTTTGAAAGAGTTTCGTTTCTTTGCGTCAAAACATCCTGCAATTCCAACATTCTTATTGCATTTTTTATTTTTTCCTGCTTTTCACTTTTTTCTATCTTATGTAAATCGGCAACAAAATCCAAAAAATCATACGCAGTCATTTCTCCATACAGGGCAGAAATTTCCTGTACATATCCGACATTTTCCAAATATTTTTCACGATTTGATATGTTGGTTTCATCAATAAAAACTTCTCCGGCATCGGCCTCAAAAAAACCGCTTAAAATTCGCAACAACGTCGATTTACCGGCACCGTTTTCCCCAAGTAATGCAGCGATTTTTCCTTTTTTTACGCTAAAAGATACCTCATCAAGCGCTTTTTTATCGGAAAATAATTTAGAAACACCTTTAACCTTAAGCATAATTATCTCTCTTTCATAAACAATACTTATATATAACAGCTTTTTGAAAAATTTTTCAACTATTATAAAAAACATTGATGACAAATTAATTTTATTGAGGTATTAATTGTAGCAAACACTAATATGGAGCAATTAAATTGGATTATTTTACAAAAGAAGAATTAAAAAATTTAATTATCGGACTGTGTGTTATCGGTTTTTGTTTGTTGTGTGTAGTGATTTTTAAATTACAACGCAATACGTGGAAAGATTCCGAAGATACCGATTACTGTGTTTATGCTACATTTAACCGCACCGATGGTTTATCAATCGGCGATAAGGTGCGTATGGCCGGTATTGATGTAGGACTTGTGGAAAATTCCGTTCTCGATGAAGACTATCGTGCTACCCTTACCCTTAAAATTCACGAGGGTATACTTATTCCGGATGACAGCAGTGCCTCTATTGTCAGCTCGGGAATTATGGGAAACAAATATATTGAAATAGAACCGGGTGGCTCGGAAGAATATATTGAAAATGAAGGTGAATTTTCGTATACACAAGACGCCATTGTATTGGAAGAATTGGTTGACCGTATTATATCGCTCGGCAAAGCTAAACGAAACGCCGGTGCAATCAAACCGCAACCTCAAGAGGAGATATAAATATGCTAAAGAAACCTGTTGAAACTATTATGGGATTGGTTGTTTTGCTCATTGCCCTGCTGTTTTTGGGCTTCGCCTACAATGTATCCGATTTGCAGGTTGTTCAAGGTTATAACTTGCACGCCGAATTTATAAAAGTCGGCGGATTAAGCACCGGTTCAGACGTGCGTATCAACGGCATCAAGATCGGCACGGTTACCGGACAAACTCTTAATAATGATGATTATACGGTTGATGTAAAATTCAGTATTTCATCAGATGTAAAACTGCCGAAAGACAGTACGGTTGCCATTGTCAGTGATGGCTTGATGGGAAATAAATTTGTTAAAATAGAACCGGGGAAAGCCAAAGAGTATCTTCAAGAAGGTGATGCGTTTGCCAAAACCAAAGATTTCAAAACTCTGGAAGATATGGTAGGTGAAATTATCTTTATGGTTACAGACAGCGGACAGAAAAATGAAAATTAAATTTATTCTTTTTATACTGGCCATCTTATCAACTCCGGTTTCGGCATACAGTGCTTCCGGAATTGCCAAGAATAATGCTCAAATGCAAGCAATGGATAAAATTACAGGTCGTGTAAGCGTTATAAACGTTCCGGTTAATTCTATGGTGGAGTTTGGTTCACTTTCCATTGTGGTACGTAGCTGTAAAACCAGACCTGCGGAAGAAACGCCAGATAATTTTGCTTTTGTGGATATTACCGATAAAACTCTCAAAGGTGAAGAATTTAACATTTTTAAAGGTTGGATGATTTCATCATCTCCGGCCACGCACGCCGTTGAACACCCTATTTATGACGTTTGGCTTTTGCAATGCAGCGATGAAAAGAATGATAAAAAGAATATTCTGAGTGAGGAAGAATTGGCTAAGAGAGACGCTTTGCCGATGCTTGCCGAAGATAATACAGATAAACCAAAAGTCGATTCGTCTGCTAAGCAGGAAGATTCTCTTGAATTAACACAAACCATCAGCGAAATGGAAAATGATGAACCGGTGATGAAAGAATCCGAAGAATTACCGCAAACAGAATTCTTCTATGATGAAGAAGAAAGTACCGAAGAACCGATGGAAGAAGAATTAGCACCAGCGCAAGAAGACACACAAGAAGATTAGCCGTTTTGCTTTTTATTTTCTAAAACGCTCAAACCGGCCACATACGTATTGAGCACTATTTGGCACATCGATTCTTGATTGATTTTAGCAAATGAATCCAAAACATCTTTGGTTAAAAAGGAACTCAAAGCAAACATCGTGAGCCATAAAACTTGCGAAGACAGTATACGCTCCGGTCGTTCCATTTGCGGTAAAATTCTTTGCAACAACTTATTAATGCAACCGATAATTCTGACAACTTTACGCAAATAGAAATACGAATAAGCCCGCTCATTACGGCGCAAATAAAAAGCATACAACATATACCAAAGATTGCGGTTGTCCTTAACATAATCAACAAAAACCTGCAAAAATTTATTCATATCCGCATAAGGATTTGCAGTTTCTTCAATTTGTTCCAAACGTTGTCCCAATTCATCTAAGGTCATATAATTTTGAATCACGATAAAATTATCCATATTGGAAAACTGATTGTATATAGCACCCACCGAACACCCTGACGCTTCCGATAATTTACGCACCGTCAAAGCTTCCGTGCCTTTTTCCTTAACCATTTTACGCCCGATGGCAATAAGTTGATTTTGTATATTGTCTTTTTCCATTTCCAACCTTAAATCCGTATAACGTTTAATAAAATATTTGCTTTTATGATTTACTATAAGACAGACTGGAATCTGTTTCAATTTCTTTTTGCGGTTATTAAAAGGATAATTCGATGAAAAAAATTATATATACGGCAATAATATCTGTACTAGCTCTCAGCACTTCTCCTGCTATGGCTCAACAAGATATGTTTGATATAGATGAGCTGACTGACTATATTGAGGGAAACGAAGAGAAAAGCCTTAAAAAAAATGCTGACAATGCTGTTACTACCGAAACCGATAAAAAAGCCGATTACATCGGAAAATACTTTGATGATATGGAAACGGCGCAAAAAGCACAAAATGAAGCTCGTGTACTTTTAGAGCAAAAGCCAAATGTTATCAGTTTACAAGATAGTCAAAAACGTTTAATAAAAGAAGGGGATGATAAGCGTAAACTGTTATTGCAAGAAATAAAACAAATTCAGGAAGAACACCAAGTTGAACAGACAACTTCCGAGGAGGAAATAACCCCGGAAGAAAAGAATAAAATAATAACTCAGAAAATTAATGAAGAATATCAGGAAGCTCCTTTTGGTCTTTTCTGGGGTATAAATAAGGAGCAAACCGAGCAATTGGGATTTATTTTAAAATCTGCCGAGCGTAAAGATTATACCAACGTTTACTTAGTCAGCAATCCCAAACAAAAATCAAATACTTTCAGCGTAGTCACCGCTATTTTCGGGGAACAAAATAAGCTCTGGTGCATATATGCCCAATCCACACCTCAAAAAGACACCCCGCAGGCAACGAATGTTATTGATTTATATAAGAAATATTATACGGCTCTTGCTAAAAAATACGGCAATGCTCAGCAATATTTTACTCCTTACACATATACCGAAGAAATTATGGAAGGAGAAGAACAAGAAGCCCAAACAATTACCCACAGCGGAGAAATCGGCAATGATAATTTCCTGAAAGAACTTGAAGAAGGATTGGCCACTTTATATGCCACTTTTGAAAATAAAGAACTCGGTATCACTCTCGGGATTTCCGTTGATGGTGATGACCAGAGTTACATTTCCGTAGATTACAAAAATTTAAAGATGATGAAGGAAGAACAACAAACCAAACTTAACAATTTAATCGGTGATATTTAATAATATAAGGAGCAAAAATATGGGAAAAATAAGTTTTTGCGGAATATCCGGCAGCGGTATGAGTTCACTTGCTCAAATACTCAAATTATCCGGATATGAAGTACAAGGTTCGGATCGCAACTTCGACTTGGGGCGTGACGAACAAAACAAACTCGCATTGGAAAAAATGGGAATAAAAATTTTCCCGCAAGACGGTTCCGGTATAACTCCGGACTTAGACTTCGTCTGTGCCTCCACTGCCGTTGAAGATACCATTCCCGATATTAAAGCTGCCAAACAACAAAATATAACCATAAAAACACGGCCTGAATTGTTGGCTGAGACTTTTCATTCTTATAAATACGGTATTGCGGTCGGTGGCACAAGCGGTAAAACCACCACAACCGCAATGATAGGATTCATTTTAGATAAGGCAAATAAAAAACCTTGTATGATTAACGGGGGACTGCTCAAAGACTACGAAGGGAAATCGGCAATCGCCAACATTATATACAATAAAGGCGATATTTGTGTGGTGGAAGCCGACGAAAGTAACGGCAGTATTGATTTATACAATCCTTATATTTCGGTCATCAATAATATTTCGGCAGATCATAAAACCCTTGATGAGCTGGTTGAGTTATTCCAACGATTTGCCAATAGAACTTCTCATTGTGTAATAATCAATAATGACTACCCTCTTTGCCGTGAAATTACTTCGCACAGTAATCTTTTGACATTTTCCTTAAAAAATCAGAAAGCTGATTTTTATGCATCAGATATAACACCTCTGCCGGACGGCACACGTTATAACCTGAGGGGAAAAACATTTACGCTGAATCTTATCGGTGCTTTCAATGTGGCTAATGCTTTGGCGGCAATTGCCGCTTGCTCGCAAATGGGTGTTGATGTTTTTGAAGCTGCACAAATACTGCAAGATTTTCACGGCACCAAACGTCGTTTGGAAATTATCGGCAATAAAAACGATATTACGGTAATTGATGACTTTGCTCATAATCCGGATAAAGTTCGTGCCTCGGTTTCAGCCCTACGACAATATCCCGGCCGTTTGATTATAATGTTTCAACCGCACGGTTTCGGACCGATGCGCTCTCTGGGCAAAGAAATTATGGCAGAATTTGCCATCAATATGAAAGAAGATGACATATTAATTATGCCTGAAATTTTCTTTGTTGGCGGAACCGTTACCAAAAATATATCTTCATCCGATTTAATAAAGCATTTCAAAACACTTAGTAAAGCTGAGGCTTATTTTGTTCTCAATAAAGAAACCGCCAGAGAAAAAATACTCACGTTGGCCAAACCGCACGATCGTATCATAATTATGGGGGCAAGAGATAACTCACTTACCGACTTATGCCAACAGATTTTGGAGAAACTGTAATGTATAAGCTGCAAAAAGGCGATAAAGTTGCTGTTTTGGCTCCCTGCGGACAAATAGGAGAAATCGGTAAAATACAGTACGCTCTTGAATACCTTAAATCACTAGGATTTGAGCCGGTTTTGGGAAAAAATGTTTTTAACACTTATCGTTATATGGCAGGAACCGACGAAGAACGTGCCTCTGACGTTAATCAAGCTTTTGCCGATAAGCAAATCAAAGCTATATTTTGCGTGCGTGCCGCTGCCGGCGGTACAAGGATTTTACCGTATATCGACTATAATACGGCGAAACTTAATCCCAAACCGCTAATCGGTTTTTGCGATAACGCCGCTTTGCAAATAGCTCTTTATCAAAAATCCGGTATCATATCATACAACGGCTTCGTAATGACTTATGACTTCAAAGATAAGCATTTGGATTCGCAAATAAAGTCCGACTTAGAAAAATTGTTACTTGGAGAAACTTTCTCCATAAAATCAGGAGAAACCTTGCAAAGAGGTATTACAGAAGGAAAATTAATCTGCTGTAACCTAAGTGTTCTGACTAAACTGGCGGGAACTCCTTATTTCCCTGATTTAAGCGGCAAAATTTTACTCATCGAAGATGTGCATGAAAAAATTTACAAAATAGATTTAATGTTGCAACAACTCAAACAACAACCAAACTTCAAACAACTAAACGGCATTATTCTCGGGCAATTTACCGACTCCGATTGTGATGAAGAAGACGGACATTTAGACGATTGTTTCAATGATTTTCTGCAAGGAATTAACATACCGGTAATTAAGAACTTTAATTTCGGCCACACCGTATCCCGTCGTGTTCTGCCACAGGGAGCTGAGGTCAGATTAAATTCCGATGATGCTTTACTCGATATATTGCAATATTAACTTCGCAGCCTTTAACCAATAATGAATATCTAATCTCCATACCAGATTCAGATATTCTTTAACGCCTTCCCAAAGTTTGTTGTTGAACGCTAATATAATACCCGTGGTATACAGATTCGCACCCACTATGAATATAGTGGAAAAAATATATCCTTCCTTCATTATATCGGTTTGCTCTGGATGAACCTGCGACAATACGGTTCCCCAATAATATCCGAAGAAATAACCGAATACCCCGTAAACCAAAAAATGTCCGTCCGACACCATAACCAATCCCGGCATCAAAAGCATATATAAAAAGGAAAACAACGGGAAAAAATACGGAGCAAGAGTTATCAGCCAATTACCCCCGCCTCTTACACTCATTTCTCCGCCACTGTCATCGGGATTAATACGAACCTTTCCGGCATCGTGAAAAGTAAGATAGGCAAAAAGAAGATGTGTCAATTCATGCGATATAATTTGCATAGTCCTGCTGATATTTTGACCGGCAAGAATCATTGTTGCCAAATACAAAACTGCTCCGCCTGCAAAAGATATGACTTTTACGGAATTTAATTCAAAATAATTATACGATTGCAATAATGCCGGAATTGAAATCAGCAAAAACAATGCCACCGGCCACTTTATTAATTTGAATATAAAATCTATTGATTTAGTAATCATCACATCCTCGTTATCTAAATATTAACTTAAATATACTAAAATTCTCCTAATCGAAAATATTTTATGGAGGCTGCTATGGCAAATGATAATACTTATGACTTTCTTATCAGTGACGAAAACGAAGTTATGCTGATTTTATATTCCCGTGACAGCGCTCCGGAAAATCCGGCCGTGCATTTAGATGCCGAAAATCATACCGTTGAATTATATCGCAATCCGGAAGATGCTCTGACCCTACAATATGTTGATAGTGATATTTTCACCAAATTGGCCGAAGATGAAACACTTTTAGTGTGTGAAATTCAACCTACCGAAAACCCTGATGAAACCGAGATTATCTACGCATACGAAGCAGTCATTGTGGAATAAAAACAAATATACATACCTGAATGTATATTTATTTTATTGCATTTTTTTCAAAACAGAGTTAAATATATCCTTATGAACAAACATAAGGAGTTTATAAAATGAAAAAATTAGTTTATTTAATCGCTTTTTCTCTTATTTTTTCCCCGCTTGCCGCTTATGCCGACACGGTTGTGGTGGTAGACGGCAATAATGTGGTGCGTCAACAAATATACACACAACCGATGGGGCCTCAGGTTGTAACACAAACTACGGGGTATTATTATCCGCAAGAATCTTCCGGGTACTATTATCCGCAACAAGTAGTTGTTCAACAACCGGCACAACAATATGTAGTGGTCAGAGAAACCTCCAGACCTCGTGCTTACT
>OMQI01000133.1 GCA_900313185.1 uncultured Rhodospirillaceae bacterium | reverse complement strand
TTTGCCGATGCCGCTAAATTGGTAGCCGATTTGGGGGCAAAATCAATAGATATAAATATGGGTTGTCCGGTAAAAAAAATCGTGGCCAATAATTCCGGTTCGGCATTGATGAAAGACTTATCGTTAGCCTCGGAAATTATTAAAAGTACGGTTAAGGCAACTCCTTTGAAAGTAAGTGTAAAATTTCGCAAAGGCTGGGATAGCGAGCATATCAATGCGGTGGAATTTGCTAAAATGTGCGAGGATAGCGGAGCCAGTCATATAGCGGTGCACGGCAGAACCAAAACGCAAGGATACAGCGGCGAAGCCGATTGGAATATTATAGGCGAAGTGAAAGCGGCAGTAAAAATTCCGGTCATCGGTAACGGAGATATAATATCACCGCTTGTTGCCGAACAGCGAATTAAAGAAACCGGTGTTGACGGAGTTATGATAGGACGAGCTATTTTAGGCAATCCGTGGTTGTTGAACAGTGTTCATCACTATTTGGAAAGCGGAGAAATTTTACCGGAACCGAATATTAGCGATGTAAAGGAAATGTTGCTCAAACATTTACGCTTGTTGGTAGAATATTACGGAGAAAAGGCGGGAGTGGCAATTTCTCGAAAGCATGTGGGATGGTATGTGAAAAGTTTTTATGAGGCGAAGAAATTCAGAGAACAATATACTAAATTAAATACGTTAGCAGAAACAACGAATTTGATTAACGAATATTTTTTGAGGATAGAAAAATGAAAATCGTAGTGGGTGGCGCATCAAGTGTCGGTAAAAGTATTGTCGGATATTTGAGTTTGGGTAACAACGATATTGTTGTTGTTGATGAAGATTCCGCCAAGCTTGATGAAATTGCCAAAGAGTATGATGTGCAACCGGTTTTAGGATCTATTTCGCATCCGGATATTCAAGAAAGCATCGGTATGAAAAACATGGATATGCTGATAGCGGTTACCGATAACGATGAAATCAATATGATAGCCTGTCAGGTTGCATATACGCTTTTTAATGTGCCTCGTAAAATTGCCAGAGTTGATTCACAATATTTTTTGAATCCGTTGTGGAATACCCTTTACAACGAAAAAAGTTTACCGATTGATTTGGTGATAACTCCCGATGTGGAAATCGGAAAGTTTATAAATGCGCTGTATAATTTACCGGGGAGTTCGGCGGTTTTTCCGTTTTTAGGTAACAAAATTAACGTATTTGCCTTTCGACATCGTGATGCTGATATTCCGTTTATGAAATTTTCGCTCAATCACATCAATCAAAAATTAGCAGAAATGAATGCCAAAATAGTGTTGATTATTCGAGGAAGCAGGCGGATAGTACCAAACGGCGAAGAAGTTTATTTGCAACGTAACGATTTGATTTATGTGAGCTGTTATTCCGAGCAAAATACCGAGATTATGCGTTTGTTCGGGGTTGACCATAATCCTTATGAAAAAGCGGTAATTTTCGGTGCCAATACTATTTCCTATTATTTAGCGTCACAAATAGAAAAAAATGAAAATGTATCAAGTTGTTGTATTATTGAAGATGATGCGGTGAAGGCGGCAAAAATGGCCGAAAAATTAAATAATACGTCGGTAATTTTCGGTGAAATGATGAGCGATGTTATTTTGGAAGACGCCGGTTTTGCCAATGCCGATGTAAGTATTGCGGTTACCGATAGAGATAAAGATAATTTGTTGATTTCACTGTTGGCTTCCAAAAATAAAGAAACACAAGCTTTATCTTTGGTAAATTCAAAAGATTATAATCAGTTGACATTTAATATTCGCAACAACGTGATAGTCGATCGTTCAGTAATTACGATTTCCGGTATTTTGCATTATTTACGTAAGGCGAGAATAAGCGAAGCCTATTCTATAGGGCGAGGTATCGGCGAATTTTGGGAAATACGCTTGGGTGAAGACAGTGTTAATTTAGGTAGAAGTGTAAAGGAACTCAGGATTCCGCAAGACAGTTCGGTTGTTTTGATAGCCAGAGGTGATGAATTAATCTATGACTTTGATAAGCAGCATCTGCAGGCTAATGATAAAGTCCTGCTGTTCGTGGCCCCGCCTGATATTCGTGATATTGAAAGAATCTTTTATTTATAAATGATACCAAATATCAAAAGAATCGCCGAAAAATACTTGAAATTTAAAAAAAAATGCGATATGAAAGGGCAAATTTTGCGCAAGTTTGCTTTGCGCTGCGGTGTTTTTAAGAGGATTAGAAGAAAATGAGTATGAGAAATATTGCCATTATCGCCCACGTTGACCACGGTAAAACTACTTTGGTCGATGGTTTGCTCCGTCAAAGCGGAACATTTCGCGATAATCAAAAAGTGGTTGATTGTGTTATGGATAGTAATGATTTGGAAAGAGAGCGTGGTATTACCATTCTTTCCAAATGTACTTCGGTTGATTGGCACGGAACTCATATTAATATCGTTGATACTCCGGGACATGCCGATTTCGGTGGTGAAGTTGAGCGTATTTTATCTATGGTAGATGGTGTTGTTTTGTTGGTTGATGCCTCTGAAGGACCGATGCCGCAAACGAAGTTTGTGTTGGGAAAGGCTTTGAAAATAGGCTTGAAACCGATTGTAGTTATTAATAAAGCCGATAAAGCTGACGCTCGTCCGGATGATGTGTTAAACGAAATTTTCGATTTGTTTGTAAGTTTGGATGCTAATGATGAACAACTGGATTTTCCGACGTTGTATGCATCAGGCAGAAACGGTTGGGCAGTTCGTGATTTGGCTGATGAGCATAAAGATTTAACACCGTTATTTGAAACGATTTTATCTTATGTCAGCGAGCCGGTTTGCGAACCTGATAAACCATTCAGAATGTTGGCTACTACTTTGGAGGCCGATAAATTTGTCGGACGTATTTTGACCGGAAAAATTCAAAGCGGTAGCGTAAAAGTTAATGATACGGTGAAAGTAATTAATCAAAATGGTGAAGTTGAAAGAACAAAAATTACCAAGATAATGGCATATCAAGGATTAGAAAGAGCAGCTTTGAATGAAGCTCATGCCGGTGATATTGTAGCGGTGGCAGGTATTGTGAAAGGTACTGTTGCCGATACGATTTGTGCATTGGATGTTAATCCGCAAGACTTTATTCACGCTCAACCGATTGATCCGCCTACTTTGGTTATGACATTTTCGGTTAATGATTCTCCTTTGGCCGGAAAAGAGGGCGATAAGGTTACTTCTCGTGTGATTTGGGACAGGTTGGAAAAAGAAGCCGAAGGTAATATTGCTTTGAAAATTTCACGCACCGATAATACCGATAGTTTTGAAGTTGCCGGACGTGGAGAATTGCAATTGGGCGTGTTGATTGAAACTATGCGTCGTGAAGGTTTTGAACTTTCCATTTCTCGTCCGAGAGTAATAATGAAACGTGATGAAAACGGACAGCTTTTGGAGCCGATTGAAGAGGTTGTGGTTGACGTAGATGAAGAATATTCCGGTACGGTTGTGGAAAAATTAGGTCAACGTCGTGCGGAAATGATAGATATGATACCTTCTCAAGTCGGTAATAAAGTTCGTTTGGTTTTCCACGCCCCGTCACGTGGTTTAATCGGGTATCACTCCGAATTTTTAACCGATACCAGAGGAACCGGTGTGATGAACCGAATTTTCTATGATTTTGAGCCATATAAAGGCGAAATTGAAGACAGACGTAACGGTGTGATGATTTCCAGCGAAAACGGTCAGGCTATTGCTTATTCTTTGTGGAAATTGCAAGACAGAGGTCCGATGTTTGTAGAGCATAATAGTCCGGTATATATCGGAATGATTATCGGCGAACACAATAAATATAACGATATTGATGTTAATCCGACCAAATCAAAACAGTTAACCAATATTCGTGCTGCCGGTAAAGATGAAGCGATTGATTTGATTCCGCCGAGAAAACTCAGCTTGGAACAAGCTTTGTCATATATTCAGGCAGATGAATTGCTGGAAGTTACGCCGAAGTCACTAAGATTGCGTAAACGTATATTAGATCCGATTGCTCGTAAACGAGCTAAGATAAACTCGGATGAAGAATAAAAAAAGAAGGGCGTCGTAAATGACGCCTTTTTTGTTAACTTATTGACATAACATGGAATTTTATGCTATAATTTTTGTATAAACGGAGAGGAGGTGTAAAATGTCAGAAGATTTTTTTGAAAATACCAGACAAATAATGACTGAAGTTTTGCATCATCAAATAAATGATGAACAAGTCAAAGCCTTTTTGCATTACACCGAAGTCGGATACAAAAAAAACGGCTATTTATTACCGCTGTTTAAACATCGCAAAGAATATGAAGGATATTCAAACTCTCTGATTTATGATTTGAAACAACCTAAGCTTGAGGCTATTTGCGCTAAATATTCGCAATATAAACGACATCAAGAAATTAAGGGAAAAATGGCTAAATATTTTGAAGAAGTTATTTTTCCAAAAATTAAAAATTTTGCAGACAGAAGACAAAATGTTACCGGTTATCACGGATTGGAACACAGTGAATCTGTGGGATTAAGAGCTTTAGATTTGGCAATTTCTCTGGGATATGAAAGCAAAGAAGATTTGGTGCCGGTGTTGTTGGCGGCAGCTATTCACGATTGTGCCCGCAGGGATAATTCCGCAAACTACTATCACGGTCCGGAAGCAGCTGAAATGCCCGATGTTCAACGACTACTCGATGATAGGGAGTTTAATTTGACTACGGCTCAAAAAGAAAGTATTAAAAATGCGGCGAGAGTTCATACCATTGCTCAACCATACGACGGAAATAAGTATGACTATGTGCAAAAATGCTTGTGCGATGCTGACAGAATACGCCTTTCTTGGGAAAGAGGACACAATTCAAAACATTTTTTCACTAAATTGGGCGATGAATTGGGAAATATGAATCCTTACTTGGTTGATGATTATTTGCACGGTTGGGATTATATTATGAAAAAGTTTTCGGTAAAGTCGTTGGCCGGTCCGCTTGCAGATAAATATGCTATTGTATATAATCGTAATCTTGGGCGTAAAAGTATGGCGTTCGTTTCCCCCCATTTTCGCAATAAGTCTTATGGTAAAGGGAAAGATGGTCGCTATTAAAGAATAGTATTTTCTTTGAAACTAAAGCCACGCAGAAGTTCATCACTCGACATCGGGCGTTTACCTTGTCTTTGAATTTGTAAAACTTTTAAAGCTCCGTCTGAGGTAGCGATAATCAATTCATTTATCCCTTTTACGATAGTTCCGGCTTGAGCTGTTACCGAAACTTTTTCGGTTTGCAATATTTTAAAACGTTCGCCGTCATATTCAAAATACATTGCCGGGTAAGGATTAAAAGCACGTATTTTGTTATAAAGTTTTTCGGTTGGCTGATTAAAGTCTATTTTACATTCTTCTTTTTCCAATTTTTGCGCATAACAAGCCAAATTATCATCTTGTTTTTGCGGCGGGAACTTTTTTATATCGGCTAAAACTTCCGAGATTAAATCAGCTCCGATATTCATAAGAGCGTCGTGAAGCTCTTCTCCGGTCATATTTTTATCGATTGTTGTTTCCCCTTTGAGTAACATATCACCGGTATCCAATCCTTCGGCAATTTGCATAATGGTTACTCCGCTTTTTTTATCACCGGCTTCAATACATCTTTGAATCGGAGCGGCACCACGCCAGCGAGGTAAAAGCGAGGCGTGGATATTCAAACAACCGAGCGGATAAGCCTCTAAGACAGCTTTTGGTAATATTAAACCGTAAGCGGCAACTACGGCAACATCGGCGTTTAATTCGGCAAATTTTTGCTGTTCTTCCGGAGTGCGTAAAGTTTTTGGAGTTCTGACCTCAATTCCGTATTCTTCTGCAACAATATGAACGGGAGTTTTGTTCAGTTTATTGCCACGACCGGAAATTTTCGGTTCACGTGTATAAACACAAACTATATTATGCTCTTTTATTAAACGACGGAGCGCCGGCACAGCAAAGTCCGGCGTTCCCATAAAAACAACTTTCATTAATCACCTGTATCAATACGATTGTAGTTGACTTTTATTTTGTAGTCACGAGAAAAGTCTTTTAGCAAAGCGTCCGACATTTCACGGTTATTTTCCTCATAAATTGTTTGCTTCAAAACTTCTTTTTTGTCATCTTTGATAGAAGCAGAATCATCATAAATGTTGGTTGTTTCGGCTATAATATAATCATCACCAACCTTGATTGTCTGCGGTTCATTTTTGGCAGCGGCAAAAAGCTTTTTCATTTCTACAAAAGAAACCTTATCAATGGTTTCATTACGAGTTGCCGGACGGCTGCTCATAACTTGCAGGTTATAGCGAGCGGCAACAGCTGCCAAATCGTCACCGGCTTCTAAATCGTGCTCAATGTTATCAACGGTTTCCTGAGTTATGGAAGCACGTTCATCTTCAAGCCACATAGCCAATAAACGATCTTGCGCTTCTTCTCTTGGCTGTTGGTGGGTTTCGGTTATTTTATCAATCATAACAACGGCAATACCGTCATCGGTTTCAACCGCTTGGCCGACTTCACCTTCATTATATGAAAAAGCGGTATCCAAAAAGTCTTTATTGGTAATAACATCTTTTAACTCGTCATCAACTGATTTTGCATTTCCCTCTTCATCAACACCGCTTACTTTCCATAATTTTTCATTGTAGGTTGCGGCAATTTCTTTCAAATCGGTTCCGGCGCCGAGCTTATCTTCAATAGCGGATATAACTTCGTAGTTATTATCGTATGCTTTATCTTGACGAAGTTCGTCGGCAATTTTGGCATTTGCTTCGGCACGGCTGATTTTGTTGGCAGTTTTAATGTCATTAACTTGTAAAATTTGCCAACCATCGGCGATTTTTTGCGGTTCGGAATATTCACCTTTATTAAGCGCAAATATAATTTTTGCAAGTTCTTCCGAAACATCGTTGGCACTGACAAATCCCAAATCAATTTCATCAGCCTTCTGTCCGTTTTCTTCGGCAACTTCAGTAAAACTATGACCTTCAGCTAAATTAGCGTATGCAATATCGGCCTTTTCTTCACTATCGAATACCATTTGCAGAACCGAACGTTGTTCGCCTTGTTCAAACTCATCAATATGCTCTTTGTAATAAGCATCAATTTCCTCTTGCGGAATTTCGATTTGTGCGGTTAATTTTTCCTGAGGAATATATAAAACCGTTAAATCACGGGTTTCAGGAATCATCAATTCCTCACTCATATCATCATAGTATTGATCGAGCTCATCGTTTGTAGGCTTACGGGTTATGTTTGCCTTATCGTTTTCAACCTTAATATATTTGAATGTACGGCGTTGTCCCAAAACTTTTGCCATTTGGGTCAATTGAACTTTTGGAACATTAACGTAAGCGACTTGGGACTCCAATAAAATTTTGCGAGCAACATTACGTTTAATATCTTGAATCATCTCTGCTTCGGTTTTTCCAGAGCGATTAAGATACCATTTGTAGGTTTCGTAGTCAAACTTTCCGTTGTTTTGGAATTGAGGCATTAACAACAAAATCTGACGAACCAGACTTTCTGTAATGTCAATGTTATACTTTTTCATAGTATTTTCTAAAATAAGGTCGTCCAATTTGGCTTTAAGCAAAGCATTAGCTATTTGAGTTTTCTTTTCCCCGTCTTCATCAATATCTAAAGCTCCGAGAGCCTTCAAACGGGAAATATCACGTTGCAACATATATGAAAATTCACTTTGTGAAATTTCCAAATCATCTACTTTAATGACGGCTTTATTACTGTTGGCGGTGGTGATATAACCGGAAACACCGAACAAGGACATAAAACTCAAAGCCGTGATGGTTAAAATAATCTTGGTAAAGATGCTGTCGCGCATTTTTGAAAATCTGTTAATCATAATTGCTTCCTTATTTTTAAAGTTATTTTTGCTACATTATAGAGAGATAATTCATTATTGCAATTTTTAAATTGATTTATGCAACGCAAATAAAGTAGGGGCTAAATAACTTTTTTTGTAGAAATTTATTTTTTGCTGTGTTAAAAGTATGCCAGTTTAAAAGTTTTATTGAATGAGGATTGTATTATGGTTCGCAAAAAATTGATTGCGGGTAACTGGAAGATGAACTGTTTGTCTGCAGATGGTACGGCTTTGGCTAAAGAAGTGGCAGCAGCAGTAAAAGCAAATAAGTTTGATTGTGATTTTTTGATTTGTCCCCCGTTTACTTTGCTTGCTTTGGTAAAAAAATGTTTGCGGGGCAGTAAAGTTGCATTGGGTGCGCAAGATGTGCATTTTGCCGAGAAAGGTGCGCATACCGGAGATATAAGTCCGCTTATGCTTAAGGATTTGGGTTGCGGTTATACCATTATCGGTCACTCCGAAAGAAGAGTCGACCATTTTGAGTCGGATAAATTGATTAATCAAAAGGCGATTGCCGCTCATAATGCCGGCCTTAATACGGTTATTTGCATC
>OMQI01000135.1 GCA_900313185.1 uncultured Rhodospirillaceae bacterium | reverse complement strand
TTTGCCGAGTTTTTGCAAGGCACTGTATTGAATAAATTTGCCCAATTCCATTCCTTCAATAATTCGGCTTGGTATATTGGTTGCAGTAGTAACGTTTTTCAGATATAAATGTTTTTCATGGCGAATCTGCCATAAAGCAGCGCCGATTTGACGCTTGGTTACATTATCAAATAAATAACTTTTTGCCATAGTTTCAAACTCCTTAATTTGTTAAGTAAAACAAAAACCGACTTAAATCTCTTTAAGTCGGGGAGTTCACAACTGTCAAACAAGCAGTCCGGTGTATTCAATATATTCCACCGGCTCCCCGTTATGAGGAGTTTAATGTTTGAGGAGATGTGACACTTCACAGGCGACCTCTCGTCTGCAAGAGGTATATTAAATAAAACATACCAAATTGCAAGTGAAAAATTTTAAGTAAAAATATAAACCGGATTTTAACGACCTTTATGCTATGAAGGGTGCAAGAGGTAAAAATGTCATATCAGTTAATGTTCCAAAAAGCAGTTGAGCTGCAACAAAACGGCGCTTTGAATGAAGCCGAACAAATTTATCGGCAAATTTTAGAAACCGCACCGCAAAATGCCGATGTCCTTAATTTGCTGGGTTTGATTGCTCAAAGTAAAGGCATTCATTACGAAGCTGCCAACTATTTTTATAAGGCAATCGAAAATGCTCCCAAACACTTTCCGATTTATTTTAATCTGGCAGTTTCACTGGGCGCTTTGGGGCGTTATATTGAAGCAATTGAAGCTTATCATAAAGTTTTGGAACTTAAAAATGATTGTAAAGAGGCTTATTTAGGGCTTGGAAATCTTTATTGGGCACAGAATAAAATTGATGATGCCAAACAGGCTTTTCAAAATGCTCTAAACATTGATAACAACTACTTGGAAGCCAAGACCAATCTGGCAGAACTTGATAACAACATCGAAACTTTACAAAAAATAAGCGAAAACAATCCGCAAGCATTGTACTATCTGGGGCGCAGAGCTTTTAACGAACATAATTTTATAAAAGCCGGAAAATATTTGCAAAAAGCCGATAATTTAATCACCGATGATGAAATTAAAACAATGCTGGGTGAAACATTATTGGCGCAAAAACAAAATTCCGAGGCGTTGCAAAAATTTTATCAAGCCATACAAGTTAATGAGCACAACATTACGGCCTTGGTCAACATTGCCGATTTGGAGGCACAAAATCGTAATTTCAAGGAGGCTGAAAAGTATTATCACAAGGCAATAGAAACCGATAGCAGGAACTTAAGAGCGCACGCCAATTATGCCAATATGCTTTGCCAAAACAAACGCACTTTGGAAGCGTTGGAAGAATACCGAAATGCGGTGATTATTTCTCCGCAATCTCCGGAATTGAGCTATAATCTGGCATTGATTTTAAAGACTTTGGAAGAATATGAACAAGCGCTTGACTTGATGTTTAATGCTTTTTACCTAGATTCGACTCACACCGATTGGAGCCTGAATATTGCCGAAACTCTGATAATGTTTTATGAAAAAGCGCCGGAAAAGGCCAAAAAAATCTGCGAAAATTGGTATGAAAAAATGCCGGATAATGTCGTGGTAAAGCACCTTTGGAGCGCTCTAAATAAACAAACCGACGATGGCGAAAACGAATATAATCGATTGTTATTTGATAACTTTGCCGAGACTTATGAAAAAACGCTGCAAAACATTAATTATGCCGTAATTGATAAAATTATCGAACTTTATGCACCGCTAAACGGCAAAATCTTGGATTTAGGGTGTGGTACCGGATTATTGGGTGCAAAAATAAAAACGGATAAAAACGAGATAACCGGTATTGATATTTCAGAAAATATGCTGAAAATTGCCACCGAAAAAAAAGTTTATAAAGAACTTATCAATCAAGATATACGTGATTATTTGCAAAATGCGCATTCCGATTTTGACTGCATTGTTGCCGCAGATGTATTTTGCTATTTCGGTGATTTAAAACCTATTATTGAAAACTTATCCCCTACTCGTCTAATTTTCTCGGTTGAAAGCGATGAAACAACCGAAAAATTTATTATTCAGGCAAACGGCCGCTATAAACACAATCCGGAATATATCAAGCAAACTCTGAAAAGTGCGGGATATAAACATATATCAAGCACATCTTTGGTTTTGCGACAAGAAAACGGCAAAGATGTAAACGGATATATTTTTGAGGCAAACTAAAAGTTCACAAAAAGTTCATAAAAATATTAAAATTTATATGATAAAATGATTATCGGCATATATGTAAATTAAGTTGAAGATGCTTGCAAATACGCCTATTTGCGGTGGTTTGGGAAAGTTACCAATCTTTAACTTATTTTGCTGTAAAATGTTGAAAAGTTTTTTAATATAAGATAGAATGACCTGTAGTGGGTTAAGGACTGTGTGTATGAATGTGAAACGTTTGGCAATATTTATGCTTATTCCCGTAATATCTCTTTTATTATGGTGTTTGCCGGCGTTTGCCGCCGAAGATTGCGGTGATGGTTGTAAGCTAAACGATAATTACAAAAAGCAAATGGCGCAAGAGGCATATACTGCAGTATTTAATGCCAGAAATGCTTATGCGCAATATGTAAATATTTTGAAACAGGAATATGAAGCAGCCGGCGGCTCTTGTCACGATTTATACAGTGCTTGGGATCACGATGCATTGGTTTCTTTTTTCAGTGGAGGATTGGAAGGAGCTAATGAACTTTCTTGGACCGATGCCGATAAGAAAGGCGGAGAAGAAGTAGACAGCGGTAAATACAAGGCAAAAATGAATCCAACCTGCACTGAGATGATGAATACCATTGACACCTATAAGGATTACACCGACTGGGATATCAATAAAATGATTAAAATGGCCGGAAGCAGTAATTCCGGATTAAACGCCATTGCCAGTTGGGCTGCAAGTGCTCCCAATGGTGCATCTATGGAGATTTCCAGAGACACAAGTAATGCAATTTGCCAAGCAATCGGCGGTTGCCAAAAGAGAATCACTACAAACGATTGCGATGTTATCGTTAAAAAGGGAAATTCGTTAGTCTGCGTAGATAATGCCGGCGGAAATCTTGAAGGAACAATAAACGGAAAAACCGTTAAATGCGGCACCTCCATGGGGTTTCTCAGATGCACTGAAAACAAAAACGGTACTTGTTCGGCTTCTGTTTATGATAACTCCGTAAACAAAAATGTAAACAAAACTTTCCCTTGTTCATACAAGTATGATAACAGCTATGTTGCTTGTACATTCGGTTCTGCCGATGATTTCAAAAACAAGATGTTGCAAGGAGACAAAGGAGCATCAAAGTGTATAGAAAAGCTACAAAAAGCAGCGAGTTTGCGTGGTGGTAAAGATACACCTAATGGCTTTATCGGACAACGCAAAAAAGCTCACGTAGCTTTAGCGACACTAGGAGGAGCCGATACACAATGTTGCTGTAAACTTGATGATAACGGAAATCTTACAGATGAAATAACCAGTTGTAGCGTTAAAGATGCGGACTTCGTCGATGAAAACCTTGATGAAGTCTGTAAATCAGCGGCACAATATCAGGCTGAAATGGGCGAATTCTGTTTAACCTGTGGTCTGATGGCGAAAATTTTGGGCGGAGTACAGAAAATTTCCAAGAATGCTTTTGAAACGCTTGACAGTGACTTGATAAAACTTTTGAGCATTGCTTTTCTGATATATATTGCCTATCTTGTTTTAATAACCATCGCCTCACCGGAAACTCAAAAAATCAGTAAGTTTTTAACCTCATTACTCACTCAAGGTGCCAAAGTAGCCATTGCCGTGCTGATTTTAACTTATCCGGAAGCTTTATACGACAAAGTACTTAACCCTATATTGGAAGGCGGTGTCGATTTTGGTTTGGCTTTCTCAAATCTTAAAGCGGATTCTGATGGCGGAACGATGGATATTGCTCTTGCCGATAAAATTATGAAAGAGGGTTCGGAATACGCAAAAGAATTTGATCAATCGAGTAAATATTTGCACGCTCAAACTCTGGAAAAAATGGTCGGAGCCAACAAAAACTTTTCACGTGAAGCCGCAATGATGCCGGCCTTAGGACGTTGTTTGATATGCAATGCAACTCACAATTTGGGAGCTAAACGCTTGTGGTTTATTCCGCGTGTCAGTATGCTGATAACCGGTGTAATATTGCTGGTTTTCGGATTGATGATTTGGTTGGCAATCGGATTTTATATACTTGACTGTTGTCTGCAATTGGGCATTGTTGCGGCAATGATGTCTTTCTTTGTAGCTTGTTGGCCGTTCAAAATAACCAGTTCATACGTCAAGGTCGGATGGAATATGTTCCTAAATACTTTCTTTAACTTTATTATGATGAGTGTGGTCATTGTAACAATTGCTCAATTGACAATAGCTGCCTTGCCTCAAGATTTAATGCAAGATATCAATGAAGATAACGTCGAAGCCATTAATGACCAATTGGAGATTATTGGTTTAAGCGTAATACTGTTAGTTGTTACCTGTTTGATTTGTATGAAATTATCCTCTGAATCCGGACGACTTGCCAATAAATTTGCCGGCGGTGCCCAAATTAAGATGGGCGGAGATTTAGGCGGTATGGCCGGAGATATGGCCACGAAGGGAGTTAAGGCTGGATTGAAAGGTGGTGGCAAAGCAGTTGCCGGATTGGCCGGCTCGGCTGCCGAAGCTTCGGGAGCAAAAGGAGCTATTCAGGCGGGCGGTCAGGCTATTAAAGAGAAATTGGGCGGTGGAACTAAATCTCAAGGAGCCAGTTTCAAACCGGGAGCACAAAACGACGGCAACGACAAAAAAGACGGAGATAAACCAAACGGAGATAAACCGGACGGAAATAAGCAATAAAGGATATATGAAATGAAGTCAATTTTCTTAACCATACTTATCTTTATCGGCGTCTTTGCCTTTGCCGGCAGTGATATATTTTCGGTTATAAGTTACGATTGGTTTCACTACTTATCTTATATTTTGTTTGCCTCGGTTATGCTTTGCGGAATATATGTAACGTTAATTCGTAAGCCGAATGCGGATACCCCTAAAGCTTCTGAGCCCCCTCTTGAGATAGAACAAAAAAAAGGAGAATATGATGAAAAATAGAGTTATAAAATTCATATTCTCACTGTTGACGGCTTTGTTTATTCTTTATCCGGTAAATTCTTATGCCGACGCCGAATGTTCCCCTGAACAAATTGAACAGGCAGAAGCCAAAGCACAAGACTATGCCAAAAAAGCCATTGATGCGTTTATAAGCGCCGCAGGCACATTTAATAATGCGGCTAAGAGTTATATGTCCAGCTGTAATATGCCTGATTTAATAAAGGATTCAAACGGTAAGGTCGCCAGATATGTTCTAAACAACAGTGTTGCTGCCAGAGCCTCGATTTTAGGAAAAGAAAGTCTTAAAAACTCCGGTAATTTTGAATACCTCAACTATAACTGGGCGCAAACCATACCACCTAATGAAAACTGCTCTAAAATGCTAAAAGCCGTCAAAGATATTCAGGCCGTTTATCTGGATGCTTTGCATTCTGCGGAAAGCACTGTTTTGCGTTCAATGAATAAAGCCTACATTATGTGTTTGTGCGGCGGAGGCGGTGAAGATACCGCTTGTATTTCCGCCGCAAGTGAAGAAGCGGCCGGTTCCGGATCTTGCAAAAGTTTTGCTGAATACCAACAAGAGTTGAACACCTGCCCTCTTTGCGGTATTTTCAAAGTTATAATGAAAACCATTGCCGGAGTATCGTCAAAAGCTTGGTACGCAGTTGCTAAACCGCTTTCAAATGTGGTTATGGTGTTTTTCTTGGTTTTACTGGCATTTGAAGTGTTAAAGGCAGTTGCCGCCGTAGCAGGCAGTAAGATAAGCACTCTGGCGAAAGGAGTTTTATTACTTGGTCTTAAAATTGCCATAACAGTTCAATTACTCAGCAGTCCTAAATACATATACGGCTACTTTTTGTCTCCGGTAATCGAGGGTGGCTTAAATATGGGATTAGCGATGGCAAATGCTTCCGGAGCTCCGGGAGCTAATTGCGCCGTAACAGCTGACGATAAAATTGAAATACCATCCGATACTTTTACATCCTCGGTCTATGATTCGGTTATTGCAACAGTGCGTTGCTTTGGTATTGCCGCTTCCACCTTACCGGCTATCGGCAGAGGCTTAACCTGTTACGCTTGGGATGCCGGACACTTAGGTTTTCCTCATTTGGGAATGTGGTTATCTGGGGTTTTAATGTATGTATTCGGCCTAATGATTTGGCTGGCAATTTCGTTTTATATGATAGATTGCACGGTGCAAATAGGTATGCTCAGCGGACTTGTACCGTTATTAATCGCCTGTTGGCCGTTTAAACTTACAGAGGCATACACCTATAAGGGCTGTAAAATGTTGATGAATTCATTTTTCTCTTACGTTATGCTGGGAGTAATACTGCTGCTCGGCACAATGATAACTACTCATGCGGCAGCCGGTGACGGTAGCAATATTAATGAAATTATAGCAGCAATTAATGATAACGATGTAAAAGCTCTGAAAAAGATGTGCAGTCTTGATGCATTCCAAATTCTGATTCTGGCATCTTGTTGCATCTTTGCTATGAAGCTCATCGGACAGGTTAATAATTTGGCTGATCAATTCTCGAAAGGCTCCGGTTCCAGCATTGGTAACAAGATGGGTGGTTTAGCTATGAGCGCCGCTACAAATGCCGCTAAGAGTGCAGCCAAATCAACCGGACGAGTTGCCGGCTCTGTTGTTAAACACGGAGCTGCCGCAACCGGTATAACAGCCGGTATCAACAAAGGTGTTGATGCAGTCAAAGGAGGTTGGCAAAAAGGTTGGGCTAAAGCCGGTCAAAAAGTCGGCTTGGGTAAATACCAAAATCAACAAACCGGTTCGGGTAAAGAAGGAAGCGGAGATGAAAAGTCAGAAGGTAACGATGATAAAGAAAATAAAAAGCCTGACACTCCGGATACACCTGAAACTCCGGAAACTCAAACTCCGCCAACGGATAACCAGCAACAATAAAGGAATTATGCCTATTGTAACGTGTGAAAAATTATGGTAAAATAAGGACTGACAAGGAACGGAATATGAAGAACATAAATTTTTACAGATTGCTGAAAATACTATGCATCGCCTTTGGTGTCATATTCCTATTGGTTGCCTGCGGAAGTGACGAAGGAGCCAGTCCGTATCAAGAATCGCAAATGAGTGAGGAAGAACAAGCTAAAGCGCAAAGTGGCGGTTTTGCTCCGGATTCCAAACTTTGCTGGCAAGGAGAAATGCTGGGATTGTTCTATAAACCTTTAGGTGATATGGCAATAAAAATATACGCTCAGTTGACCAGCACAAATGACATTATGAAATTGATGATGTTGGCGTTTTCTTTATGGATGGCGTGGCAGATATTGCGTCACGTTTCCACTCCTTCTCCGGAATCAATCGGAGAATTTTGGACCAAGGTTTTGCGAAAAGGAACATTGTGTTTTGCCTGTGGTTATCTGGCATCTTCACCGGAAAGCATTCTTTATGTCCTTAATACTTTTGTTTTTCCTATTTATCTGACTTTATTGGAATTATGCGGAAACGTGCTTGATATCACCGGAAAAACTCCGGAAGCCGCTGCAACTTCATTAAAATTGCCGGGGAGCAGCGAAATCTGTGAAACATATAATTACAGTATGGCCGGCGGATGCAAGCTACCTGATGTCAGTTCAATCGGCTTGACTACAAATAAATTTCCGGAAGAACCGCTTAATATGATGGGATGTATGGCTTGCGGCGTCGGTGCCAGACTTGATGTGGGATACCACGTAGCGGTATACGCCATGAGAGGTGGTATCTTCGGCTTTTTGGTCGGTTTATTTTTGGTTGCAGCCTTTTTCATCACCAAAATCGGATTTGCGATGTATTTGGTAGACAGCATTTTCCGTCTTGATATGATGATTATTATTGCGCCGTTCCTGATACTGTTCTATCCTTTTGAACAAACCCGAAAATGGACGGTTACCGGTTTCAAGATAATCTTGAATTCTTCGGCAATTATGCTGTGTTTGGGTGTTTTAATAAGTATGACTATTCTGGCAATGCAAAATATTTTGGTAAACCCGAGTATGGGCGAGCTGGGTACCGCATCTTCATACAGCGATTTCGGTGTTATACCAATTTCCCTTATTTTCTTAGGTTTTGTGATTATTAAAGCCTCCGGTATTGCGGTATCACTTTCCGAGAGTGTAACCGGTGGCGGTGGCGATACCAAATTCCAAAAGAAAATGGCCGCATTGGTCGGAACGGTGGCGAAAGGGTTGCTTGTCGGTCTTACCGCCGGTAGCGGAAAAATCGTTACTGCCGTTGTTGAACATTCTCAAAGATTAAAAGCTATTCACGACAAGATTCAAAAGGTCAAGAAAAAAGTTGAAAAAGTTCAAAACAAAATGAACCGATTGGCCGGAAGAAAATAGAGAGGTTGCCGATGAGAAAATGTTTTATGAATATAATGAAATATCTCACTTTAGAAACGCAATCTTTATTGTCGTCATTTGTGATATTTTTCACAATGTCATTCGGTGTATTTTATCCGACCTCGGTTGGTGCCGAATATAGTTTGGAACAACTGCGAATTGCCAATACCCTCATTAACGAAGCCGGTGGTTTGGGAAAAACCGGACTTACATACGTCGCAGAGGTAATTCGTAACCAATATAACGAACAACATGTTAAGTATAAAAATGATAAGATAACATACAGTGATATTTTATATCATACGTGGAAACCTGGGCAAAACAGTAACTTTGAAAACTCTCGAGATAAATTTGCCAATAAAACCAAAGAACAATTGGAACAAATGGGAAGAAACCGTATGCAGGGTTCCGGAGATTGGCAAATAGCTCTTAACTTGGCTGACCAAATGTTGAAAGGAACTCTCAGCTCAAATTTAACTAAAGGAGCTAACGCATTCCACGCCTGCAATAAAAAATACACTACTTTGGCAGCGGCACAAGTATGCGAGCCGAAACATACTCTTTCGGCAATGAATGTAACCCCTAAAGGTTTCCAAAACCAAATCTTTTATCATTGGGATTTAGGAAAATTTCACCACGCTTATGATTCCGATGTTGTCGGAGCGGTTGATCCGAAATATGATTACAGTTCATCCTCGAACGGGCAAGCCGGTTCTGATTCCGACGGCGCCCGAGAGTCGGCTTCTTGTGCAATGGAAGCAATGCAGGAAATGTATCTGACAGATGAATCCAAAGTTGACCAATATTGTTGGTATTGCAAAATAGTTATTGTTTTGGTTAATTCATACTGAAAAGCCGTGAGTGAAGCTTTACCGGCAACCCAATCGCTAGGAAAAGCCATTTTGAAATTCGGTTTCCTGATTTGGCTTGCTTATTATATCTTGCAACAGGTAAGCTCAATGAATGCGGTTACTCCTGGAAAAATGTTGCAGGATATATTGATTATGGGCTTCAAGGTGTCACTCGCCTATTCTGCCGTCAGTATCGGAGCGCAAATAATTCGTGACTACTACCTAAATCCTATAGTCGGCACCGGTATTGATTATGGTTGGGCATTATTTACGGGAGGAACATAAAAATGAATTTCAAATTGATAAAAAATATTGCTCTCGTTTTGTTTATCGGTTTGATTTATTTATCAAGCTCCGTTCGTGTTGCTTATGCACAACCTTTTTTGCCTCAAGATGACGGACTTAAAAAAATTAATGAATTAGCAGAATGGACAGATGCCGGCAAAAAGAAAAAAGCTGAAGAAGAAGCTAAGAAAAAGGCCGAAGAAGAGGCCAAGAAAAAACAAGAAGGAGCCGCTCCTGAAGGTATTGCCAAACCTCAGAGCTACGGAGAAATATTGGATAATTTAACCCCGTGGTCAGGTTCTTCTTCCAAAACCGCCTGCGAGGGTGACTATAAACCGTCAAACCTTGATGCCGGAACCACTCCTGATTCTGCCGGTTTATTTTCTCCTGAAATTATGACGAAAATGCAGGCCTTTATGCGCCAGATTTATAAGGAATTATCCAAAGTGTTTATGATTGGACATTCTTTGCTCTGCTATTCGCAAAAAGTGGCATACTTATGTATCGGTATGTGGGGAAAATGCTTTGCCAAATTAGCAAATATGAACTTATTTGTCAGCGGTATGTTGATTTATATTGTCGCCGTTTTGATGACAATGAGTATCGGTATGTATTTCGTCGATATTTCCTTTAAATTGGGATTTGCTATGTTGTTTATGCCAATATCCATAGCCTTATGGCCTTTCCCGCCGACCAAAAACAAATTCCAAGAAAATTTAAGCATTATTATCAGAAACGGTATGCTATTTACGCTGGTGGCAATAGGTGTGACTTTTGCGGTAACGTTGATATCAAACAGTTTGCTTGATACAGGCGATGGACGAGACGGATGGGAAGCATTTTGGAAAGCTATTGCCGATAAAAAAACCGAAATATTGATAGATAACTTTGCCTTTGACCGTATGCATTTCTTGGTTGTGGCATTTGCCTTGATTTTCGGCTTTAAGATTTTGGCCTCCAGTGTTAATGATTATCTTGATTACTTTTTCAGCGATTCCGTATTCGGTTCGGAAAGCCCGATGCATCATATGGGAACACAGGCTGTCGGCTTGGTTGCAGCCAACACGATAAAACCTGCGGCATCATTTGTCGGAGATGTGGCTAAAACTCAAACCGGACGTGCCATTGCCGGTCTCGGTGGCGGAATAGCGGCACTCGGCTCTAAGGAAGGACGTGCTCAACTTGCCGGAGGAGTTAAGAAATTTGCAAGCGCAGTTGCCAATCCACGCA
>OMQI01000136.1 GCA_900313185.1 uncultured Rhodospirillaceae bacterium | reverse complement strand
GCTCTGGTGCCGACTGCCGTCGTCGAGAAACATTTTTCACACCCCAATCGTTGGCGCCACTATCTGTGGTATTGGTGCAAAAAATGGGACAAGATGAGCAAAGAAGACAAACAAAAGTTCTTTGATGCCATCGGCGTTTCCGGATGGTGGCAAAAGCGTATCATTAAAAAGGAAATCGTGCGCTATGCAAAAGAAATGTCTATGTAACAAAAACCTCCCGAAATGGGAGGTTTTTTGTTTTAAGATTAATTAAAAATAAATAAATATTGCATATAATTGCGCACGATGGAGATTGGCGTGAAAAAAATTCTGTGCATATTACTGATGATTTTTGCCCTGAACGGCTGTGCCGCAATGAATTGGTGGGGCGGCTGGGGTAATTCCGTTACCGTGCGCAAGGGAGACACTTTATATAGTATTTCTCGTAAATATAATGTGCCGATAAAAGATATGATACAAGCAAATCGTTTGTCAGCTCCGTATACCTTGTATGTCGGGCAAAAATTGAATTTGCCGAGTAAACAATATCACACCGTGCAGCGGGGGGAGAGTTTGTACAGTATCGCCAGAATGCATAATGTTGATGTGACCAGTTTGAGTAGGGTGAATAATTTGAAAACTCCGTATTCATTGTCGGTTGGACAACGCTTGTTGCTTCCGGCATCCGTCTCGACGTCCGGAACCGGTAAAAAAACGTATTCTGACTCGAGTTCTTCTGTTGCTAAAGCTCCGAGTTCTCAAAATTCTACAGCAAAATATCAATCAGCAGCAAAATCGCTAGCCGAAACTTATACGCCTCCGGCAAGCAATCGTAAAACCAAATTTATGTGGCCGGTTAACGGAACGGTTATTTCCGGTTTCGGTAATTTGGGCAAAGGACGAAAAAATGACGGTATAAATATTAAAGTTCCGTTAGGTACTGCGGTTAAAGCGGCAGACGGCGGAACGGTGGCCTATGCCGGTAATGAACTCAAAGGATTCGGTAATCTGATTTTGATTAAACATACCGATGGTTGGATAACAGCCTATGCTCACAACGATAAGCTGTTGGTAAAGAAAGGGCAGAAGGTGGTAAGAGGTGAAAAAATCGCTACCGTAGGCAGTACCGGAAGTGTAACCGTGCCGCAACTGCACTTTGAAGTAAGAGCGGGAAAGAAGGCGGTCAATCCACGTTCATATTTACCGTAATTATGCAAAAAAATCCGTTAATAACTTGAAATTTTAGTTTTTTCTCTTGCGAAACTGGTATAAGAATACCTAAATACTATGTGTTAAAAAAAAGGAGAACAATATGTTTATAAGTGAGGCTTATGCCGCAACTCAGCCGGTAGCAGAGGCCGGCGCTATGAGCGGAACCTTTATTCAGCTCGGTTTGATTTTACTGATTTTCTACTTCTTTTTAATCAGACCGCAACAGAGAAAAATTAAAGAACACGCAGATATGGTGCATGCTTTGAAAGTTGGCGATAATGTGTTGACTAACGGAGGTATCTACGGAAAAATTTCCAAGCTTGAGGAAAATGAAGTTTTGCTCGAGGTAGCCTCAGGTGTGGTTATCAGAGTTGATCGTATGTCCGTAGGTGGAGTTATATTACCGGAAGATAAAAAATCGGCAGATAAAAAAGCTGAGAAAAAAGTCGAAAAGTCCGAGAATAAATCTAAAAAAACAAAAACAACCAAAAAATAAGTAAAGGAAGGCTGAAATGTATAAATTATCACTTCAAAGAATTTTGATAATTGTAGCAATTTGCTTGGCAGGTGTTTTCTTTGCAATTCCAAATGTTGTCCAAGATAAAACCAAGTTGCCTAAATGGTGGCAACCGGTTAATCTGGGGTTGGATTTGCAAGGCGGATCGAGTTTGCTTTTGCAAGTTAAAATGGACGACGTGATGAAAGATAAAATGTCCACCTTGGAAGATTCTGTTCGTCAATCGTTGCGTAAACAAAGAGTTCGTTACCAGAACTTAGCTTCAAATAAAGATGCGGTGACCGTGAAAATCGCCGACTATAAAGCCAGAGATAAAGCTAAAGATGAATTTCGTAAGCTTGATGAAGGTTTGGTAGTTACCGAAGATGAAAACGGTGAAGGTTTGGTCAGCATAACATATAACGAACAGGCAATTGCCCAGTTGAAAGCAAACATAATCGATCAGTCTGTCAGTATTGTACGTCGCCGTATTGATGAACTCGGTACCAAAGAACCGATTGTTCAGGGACAGGGTTCCGATCGAGTGTTGGTTCAGCTTCCGGGGGTACAAAATCCGGAAAGCGTGAAGATTTTGCTTGGTAAAACCGCTAAAATGTCTTTCCATTTGGTTGATGAAACAACTTCGGTTACTCAAGCCAAACGTGGAAAAATCAGCAAAACTTCTCGTGTTATGAACGGTTCTGAAGGTGATCAATATGTGGTTATCAGAAAGCCGGTTGTCGGCGGTGAAAATTTGACCGATGCCAGAGTAAGTTTTGATAACGGTCAGCCGGTGGTAAGCTTCAGATTCAACACAATGGGCGGACGTCAATTTGCCGAAGTTACAAGTAATCACGTAGGTGAAAGATTGGCAATTGTTTTGGATAACGAAGTTATTTCCGCTCCGAACATTCAAAGTGCCATAACCGGTGGTAGCGGTATTATTACCGGTAACTTTACTACCAAGAGCGCCAATGATTTGGCTTTGCTGTTGCGTTCAGGTGCCTTGCCTGCTCCGTTGGAAGTTTTGGAAGAAAGAACCGTAGGTGCCGGTTTGGGTGCCGATTCCATTCATGACGGTGTGATTGCTTCTATCGTAGGATTTGTTGCCATTATAGTATTTATGATTTTGGCATACGGTTTGTTCGGTTTGATGGTTGATGTAACGTTGTTCCTGAACTTGGCAATTATGCTTGGTGTTATGAGCTTCATCGGCACAACTTTGACCTTGCCTGGTATTGCAGGTATTATCTTGACCATTGGTATGGCGGTTGATGCCAATATTTTGATTTTTGAACGTATTCGTGAAGAAGTAAATCGTGGTCGCAGTATCAGAGATGCTATTACGGTAGGCTTCACCGAAGCATATCGAACGATTGTCGATTCTAACTTGACGACTTTGGTTGCCGGTGCCGTATTGTTCTACTTCGGAAGCGGTCCGGTACGCGGATTTGCCGTAACATTGACTATCGGTATTTTGACCTCAATGTTTACCTCGGTAACCGTCAGCCGCTTGATGGTTGAAGCTTGGATGGCAAAATTCAAACCGACAAAGTTACCGTTATAATATAAGGAATAATGAAGATGAAAATATTTAGTTGGATTATAAAAGATACAAGTATTGATTTCTT
>OMQI01000137.1 GCA_900313185.1 uncultured Rhodospirillaceae bacterium | reverse complement strand
TGCCTCTTATTTACGCATAAAATCAACGTGAATAGGTCTGTCCGAAACCGGATGGAATTGAACGTCTTGGCAAACAACTTTAGTTTTCTTGCCTTCAACATCAACCGTGATTTCAGATTGATAAAAATCAGACAGGTTAAGAGCTTTTTCCAATTCAACCGGATCAAGGCTGATTAAAACAGCGTCTTTTTTACCGCCATAAATAACGGCAGGTACACGACCTTCACGACGACAAGCACGAGCTGCCCCCTTACCTGCTTTTTCACGCTTTTTAGCATTAAAAGTACATTCTGTCATTTTATTATTCCTTATAAACAAATTAACACCTTTCAGCCTCCAGGGGTGCCGAAAGTAAGTGCGTTTTACAACAATTTTTTATATATTGCAAGCGATTTTTTTGATTTGTCGTTGACCGATAATCTATTTGAACTTTTTGACAGCGCCGGCTAAACGCATAATAGTGTAACTTGCCGTTTGTTTGTCAGGGATATTGGTGGTTTTACAATCTCTTTCGCAATCGCATAGCATATTTAAGGCCGATAATAGCCGTTCTCGATTCCATATTTTGAGTTGTTTGGTAAAATCATTCTTACGATAAAACATCAAAGGAGGACGCAGGCTCTTCAAGGTTTCATCAAGAGATTTCCCGTCTTCAAGCAAAGCCTGACAGCTAAGCAACTTACCGAAATGATATTCCAGTTGACGGATTAAAGTTGCGGTTTGTTCTCCCTCCTTTATTAATCTGTCATAAGTAGCACAAGCCTGTGCCGTATTACCATTGGCTGTGTAATAGCATAAATCCTCGTAGTTAGCTCCGGCAACGTCGCAGACAGCCTGCCTAATGTCATCAATTGTAACGTTTTTTCGTTCTCCCAAAAAAACAGCCAGTTTATCAATTTCACTTTGGTTGAGTTTGCGGTCGGGAGAAAGTTTTGTGCATAAAAATTGCATAGTAGTTACATCGGCATTTAAGCCTTTTTCACGAAGCATTTTAGCGGCTTCTTCGGCAATATCGCCGGCACGTTCCTCATAGCAACCGACAATAATTACATCATCTCGGTCCTTGGCCCAAGTTATAAGCGAAGATTTGGTGTTTAAAGACATTGATGAGAGTATAAGCAAATTATCGGAATTGGTTTCCGGTATTATTTTTTTTAGGAGCGGAGCTAAGTTATTATCGGCGTTTTTAACCACTACAACTCTTCGTCCGCCCATCAGAGATTGAGCGTGAAACTCGGCGTATACCTCTCCACCGTCTTTAGAAATATTTTCCATTTCCAAAGCTTGATAACGAAAAGCATCATCAATGGATTCACAAATTGCTTCGGCGCATTTTTTTTGCAAAGTTGCTATTTCTCCCTCATTGGTGCCGAATAAAATTACGCATTTTATGTCAGGCGAGGGATTAGAGCAAAAACTCTCCAATTGTGCCGGTTTATAATTCATTAGGATTACCGCGTTTTGTCTTTACCGAATGGAAATAAGCACCGATTCTCAAAGAAATATCATTAGCCAGAATCTTGGCGCCGTCTTTTTCAACTTTCTTTTTATCCATTGTGGTTGAATAAGGGTTATCCAATAAGTCGTAGCTCAAGAAAATCCAGCTCTTGCCACTGACCAATTGACCTTTCTCTTTGCTCCACAGCGTATATTTTACGGTATATTTAACCTTTTCACGGGTAGCCGTAATATCATCACGCAATGCTTGCTCGGTGCGTTTACTGTTAATCGGTTCCAACTTCAAGAAGTATTTTGCATGTTGCGGAACACCGCGAGGCGTCAGGTCATCAAGCAATTCATTTTTAACCATCTGTCCTATTCGGTCGGTGGCTCCTTCAATCTTGATTTGTGACATTTCATAAACGATATCGGTATCAAATTCGTTGTTATAATACCACACACCATCGCTGGAAGTTTTTTCCACGTACAACGGTTCGAATCCGCAGGCTGTAATTCCGAAAATTAAAATCGCCAAAGCGGTATATATTTTTTTATGCTGCAACAATGTTTACAATCCTCCCAGGTACTACAATGATTTTTTTAATGGTTTTTCCTTCAAGCTGACGAGCTACATTTTCAAGTTTAAGAGCTTCAGCCTCGGTTTCCTCTTTGCTGGCGTCTTTGGAAACGGTAATGGTTCCACGCATTTTGCCATTCATCTGAACGCCTAATGTTACCACATTATCTTCAGCCAGTTTGGCATCTCCTTCAGGCCAATCTTGAGCCACAATAAACGACGAATGACCTAATCTTGCCCACATTTCTTCGGCAATATGCGGAGTGAACGGAGCTAACAATTTCAGTAATGTTTCATACATTTGTGCCGGAATTTTTTCCATATTCGACATATAGTTTACATAAGTCATCATTGAAGAAACCGCCGTATTAAATTTCATTTGGTCGATACGTTCGGTAACTTCGATAATGCACTTGTGCATAGCACGTGTGTCTTCCGGTGACATCGGAACTTCATTACCGTATACTTTTTTGAATAGAGCATAAATCTTGCTTACAAAACGATAAACACCGTTTAAGCTCTCATCCGACCACATAGCTACTTGGTCAAACGGTCCGATAAACATTTCATACAGACGGAATGTATCGGCACCGTAATTTTCAACAATCTCATCAGGGTTAATGACGTTGCCGCGTGATTTGCTCATTTTCTCGCCGTCGGCAGCCAAAATCATACCGTGTGAAGTACGTTTTTGATATGGTTCCGGCATCGGAACATAGCCGCAATCATATAAGAACTTGTGCCAGAAACGGGAATATAATAAGTGCAATGTGGTGTGTTCCATGCCACCGTTATACCAATCGACATTCATCCAATATTTCAGGGCTTCTTTGGAGGCAAATTCTTTATCGTTATGCGGATCACAATAACGTAAGAAGTACCAAGATGAGCCCGCCCAGTTAGGCATTACATCGGTTTCACGACGAGCTTTCCCTCCGCACTTAGGGCAAGTTGTTTCTACCCAATCTTTGGCATTGGCAAGCGGAGAATCGCCGTTATCATTCGGGCGATAATCCGGCACATCAGGTAACATCAATGGGAGCTGACTCTCATCAATAGGTTGCCAGCCGCAATGTTCACAATAAACCATCGGGATCGGCTCTCCCCAATAGCGTTGACGAGAGAATACCCAATCGCGCAGTTTGAAGTTAACCTTAGCTTTTCCGAAACCGCCTTCTTCGGCAAATTTGATGGCAGCTGCCATTGCGTCTTTTTTATCCATCCCGTTCATAAATCCGGAATTGATATGTTCCCCGTCTTCTTCCCAAGCCTCTTTACTGATATCGCCGCCGGCCAAAACCTGTATAATCGGCAGATTGAAAACTTTGGCGAAGTCATAGTCACGTTGGTCGTGAGCCGGAACGGCCATAATAGCTCCGGTACCGTATCCGGTCAGAACATAATCGGATATAAATACAGGAATAAGTTCACCGTTAAACGGATTACGTGCTTTAATTCCTTTCAATTCAACACCGGTTTTAGTAGTGTCGGAAGTTCTTTGCAGTTCAGACTTTTTAGAGGCTTCATTAATATAATTTTGCACTTCGTCCGGATTTTGATATTTATCCATCAATTCTTTAACAAAATGATGCTCCGGAGCCATAACCGTATAGGTAACACCGAAAGTAGTATCCGGACGGGTAGTGTAAACCACCATTTTTTTGCCTAAATCGTTACCGTTATTATCGGTTAAAGCGAACTCAAGCTCAGCACCTTCGGAACGCCCAATCCAGTTAATCTGGGTAGATTTAACTCTGTCAATAAAATCAACGGTATCCAAATCATTAATTAATCTGTCGGCATATTTGGTAATAGCCAACATCCATTGTTCTTTATCACGGCGTACCACTTGTGCTCCGCAACGTTCACAACAGCCGTTAACCACTTCTTCGTTAGCCAACCCTACTTTACAGGAAGGACACCAGTTAATCGCCATTTTATCTTTATAAGCTAAACCGTGTTTCCAAAATTGAATGAACATCCATTGCGTCCATTTGAAATATTCCGGATCACAAGTGGCAAAGCATCTGTCCCAATCGAAGCAAAAACCGAGAGATTTTAATTGACGGGTAAAATTTTCAATATTTGCTTTGGTGGAAATTGCCGGATGCACACCTGTTTTAATGGCGTAGTTTTCTGCCGGTAAACCGAAAGCATCAAACCCCATCGGGTACAATACATTAAATCCCTGCATTCTTTTTTTGCGAGCAATAACATCTAATGCCGTGTAAGAGCGTGGGTGTCCGACGTGTAAACCGGCACCAGACGGATAAGGAAATTCCACCAACGCATAGAACTTAGGCTTGTTTGTATCTATTTCAACCTTATAAACTTTTTCGTTTTCCCAAATTTTTTGCCATTTATTTTCAATGGTTCTGAAATTGTAGCGTTCTTCATTTTGCCAATCTTGTTGCCATTCTTTGAAACTGCTTTTACCGTTATATCTGGCGATACCCGACATTTTAATCCTCTCTTATATAAATTCCAATTGCGTGAAATCTAGCATATTATTTGCAGAATTTCAACACTTAAGCAGTTATTGGCAACAACTTTTAAAATGCAGGTTGTGTTATAAAAAAGAAAAGTTATATGTGCGTGAATACGCAGAAAGCTCCCTTGCGTGGTGTACAGAGCAAAAAAATCAAAAAATCACACCCCGCAACAAGCAAAATTGCGATTAGTGTTATAAATACGAAGAAGGCCTCTTCTCGCAGTGTACAGAGCAGTACATAAGGGTACGGAAATAATGGATAACGTGGTAAATACGAAGAGGGACTTCAACGACGTGTACAAAACAGTA
>OMQI01000178.1 GCA_900313185.1 uncultured Rhodospirillaceae bacterium | reverse complement strand
GCCGGCGGAGTGGAACCGTTCATCTTTGCCGCTTCGATTTGCGCTTTGTTGAGTTCAATTGCCATTTTGGCCAATTGCGGAGTGGAATAATTTTCCACCATATAATTAATTTCTCTGTTGCTGTACATTTGTATATTGGCAATATCTTCCGGTGCCGGAACATATAAATCCCCCACGGTTCTGGTATCAACCCCATCGCCCAGTAACGCATAGGCGCAAGAAGAAGATAATCCGTATATGACAGCGCAGAGTAGTGTAATTTTAATTAATTTCATCATAATCTCCTTATTAAAATTTCATACCGGTTGTTCTTTCCGCCTCATTAAGACCTTTCTTAACCTCGTTAATCACCGGTTGTGCTTTGTTTTTCAAATTGTTATAATTTGATGTAAGTTGTGATTTATAGTGATTATACTGATGTTTTGCATGTTCTAATTCTTTGGAAATTTTGTTATCACTTGATGAAGAAGTTGTTTTTTGCTTATCCATCATTTTTTGTATTTCTCGTTTGAAATCCTCAAACGAAGAAGAATTATTGTTTTGGATGTTTGAATTATCCGATTTATTATTTTGCTGCATATATTTTGATAACGTATTGAAAGCATTAAACGCCTCCACAGTACCGACTTTATCATCCTCCGGTGTGCTAGCGGAGGTGTTATTCACTTGATTATCTCGTTGTTGCCACTTTTCCTTGATACTGGCTGCTATATTTTTTAATTCTTCCATATCTTGAGAGCTACTCTCACTTTGTTCGCTTGCGTTATTACCGATTGGCTGCTGGTTTATATTATCTCGTGATATATGTAAAACCGAGCCGCTAATAACCTCTTGTTTTGCTGCCCACGGATTGGCAGGCAAGCCCTGAGCATTTGCAGTTACCGCATTTAATGACAATAATCCGAATATTAATAAAAAACAAAACCGCATCAGTCTACTCCTCTAATGCGGTGATTATAGCATAAAAAAAATTATTTGTCAGTTATATTTTGCGTTTATTTTCCGTTTTCTTTATTTTCGTTTCTTTTTTATCACTTTCCTCCGGCTCAATACCGTATGCACAGAAGTTTTTAGCCGGTTCGTGTGCTTTCTTCACGACAATATAAGCCGGAGCATTAACCACGGTTGAATCTGCCGGAATATCTTTAATTACAATAGCGTTTGAACCGACTTTCACATTATCTCCGATGGTGATGGGACCTAAAATTTGCGCCCCCGAACCGATGGTGACATTATTACCAAGTGTCGGATGGCGTTTTTCCAGTTTTTTGCCGTTTTCATCATAAAATTTACGTCCGCCGAGGGTAACATCATGATAGAGGGTAACATTGTTTCCTATTTTAGTAGTTTCTCCGATAACGACACCCATACCGTGGTCAATCATAAAACCATAGCCGATTTGCGCACCGGGATGAATTTCTATACCGGTTAAAAAGCGAGCAATTTGCGAAATAATACGTGCAGTTAAGTGAAATTTTTTTCGCCATAACCAATGAGACAATCGATAAATCAAGATAGCGTGTAAACCAGAGGAACATATCACAGCCTCGGCTTTGGAGCGTGTGGCAGGGTCTCTGTCAATGATTGCCTGAATGTCCTGCAAAATTAGCTTGTATTTTTGATTCATTTTGTGTATACTCCCCAAAGTTAATATATTATGCTTCGTAATATATGGTGATATGTGTTAAAATAAATATAACAAAGTGAAAAAAATGGTAGAAGTATTATTTAACGGTCACGCCGGCCGAATAGAAGGCAGATATTATCAAAGTTCTCGTCCTAATGCTCCGGTAGCCTTGATTTTGCATCCGGATCCGATGTTTGGGGGAACGATGAATAACAAAGTTGTCTATAGTTTATTCAGTTGCTTCAAAGATTTAGGTTTTTCAGTTTTAAGATTTAATTTCAGAGGCGTAGGGCGATCTCAAGGTCAGTTTGAAAACGGTCCCGGGGAACTTTCGGATGCAACGGTAGCTCTTGATTGGTTGCAAAATATGAATCCGGATGCCAAACAATGTTGGATTGCCGGTTATTCCTTCGGTGCCTGGATAGGATTGCAACTTTTGATGCGCAGACCGGATATTAATAACTTTATTGCCGTCAGCCCTCCAGCCAATGAAAAAGACTTTACGTTTTTGGCTCCTTGTCCGGCATCCGGCTTAATAGTTCAGGGCGGACAAGATGAAATTGTGGTTCCGTCTATGGTGGAAACTATGGCCCGCAGGCTAAATCAGCAGCGCAATGTGGAAATAGATTTTGCGATGATTGAGGACGGAGACCATATGTATAACAATCACCTTAAAGATTTGTACAAAGTAAGCGGACAATATGTAATAAGCGCTATGCAACGTCGTGATCCTGTCAAAAAGCGTCGTGGTCGTCGTAAAAAGAGCGAAACAGAAGATAATATGCTGATTGAAAATGAAATCGATAATGATGACAGCTATATTGAAGATAATGATTTGGAAAACGAGGATTAGTCGTGCGAAAAACAAAATCAAAGAATTACGTATCTGAAAACGACAAATCGGTTCCTCTTGAAGATACCAAGAAGAAAAATGCGTTTGTTGAAAATTTGAAAACTGTATTTTGGGCCATTTTGATTGCTCTGATTATCCGCAGTTTATGGCTTGAACCGTTTAGAATTCCGTCCGGCTCAATGTATCCTACTTTAAGGGTAGGGGATTATTTGTTTGTAACCAAATACACTTACGGTTATTCTCGCTATTCTTTTCCTGCCGGAATTCCGTTGGTAAAGGGGAGAATTTGGTACAGCGAGCCTAAGCGTGGCGATGTTGTGGTATTTAAGTTTCCGCAAAATACACATACCGATTTTATCAAACGAATTATCGGACTTCCCGGAGATAAAGTTCAAGTTAAAAATGGACGTCTTTATATTAACGGCGAAATAGTGGATAGAAAAGAAGAAGGACGTTATATCGTTGATGAATACGTTTCCATTCCGGAGTTTTATCGTATTTACGAAGAAACTTTACCAAACGGGCTAAAACATAAAATAATAGAAATAACCGATAAGGAACGTATAGTAGATAATACAGAAGAATTTGAGGTTCCTGAAGATTCATTCTTTGTTATGGGAGATAATCGTGACCGCTCCGATGACAGTCGTATCAGTGTCGGTTTTGTTCCGAAGGAAAATCTGGTTGGAAAAGCTAAATTTATTTTCTTCTCGCATAATGATAAAGGTTCTATCTTAAAACCGTGGACTTGGTATAAGGCTCTTCGGTGGAAAAGATTTTTCAAGGGTATTAAATAATATATGCAAAAATTACAGGAAATTCTGCAATATCGTTTTAATAATATCAAATTGCTGCAACAAGCTTTGACACACAGTAGTATTACCGGAAATGAACATCGCAATTATGAGCGTTTGGAATTTCTCGGCGATAGAGTCTTGGGAATGACTATGGCGCATCTTCTCTATAACAGATTTCCCAATGATAAGGAAGGTGCTCTGGCGCAGCGCCACGTTAAATTGGTTTGCGCCGAGGCCGTGGCAGATGTGGTTAAAAGATTGCATATTGATGAATATATTATTGCCAAAGATAAAGAAACCACACAACGCACCAATGTTTTGGGCGATATCGGAGAAGCTATTATCGGGGCTATTTATATTGATTCTGATATAGAACAGGCAATCGCCTTTGTGGAACGTAATTGGGAATATATGATTAACGGTGCGGATTCCGGTAAAGATTTTAAAACACGTCTGCAAGAATATTTTCATAGTCAGAAATTACCGTTGCCTGTTTATGAAACCATTGCCAAAGAAGGAAGTGAACACGAACCGATATTTACGATTAAGGTTGCGCTAAACGATAAAGTCTTTGCCTGCGGTAAAGGAAAAAATAAGAAATTAGCGGAACAACATGCGGCTGAAGAGTTACTTAAACAGATAGGAAAGCAAAATGACTGATACACGTTGCGGATATGTGGCTTTAATTGGTGCTCCGAATGCCGGAAAATCAACTATTACCAATAATTTCGTCGGTTCAAAGGTTTCTATTGTGTCACCTAAAGCACAAACAACCAGAACTACGATTAAGGGCATCGGTATATATGATAAAACGCAAATTATATTCTTGGATACTCCGGGGATTTTTGCGCCAAAGCGCAGGTTGGATAGAGCAATGGTAGCTTCGGCGTGGAACGGGTTTTCCGATGCCGATATAAATGTTTTGGTAGTTGATGCGAAGCGTGGTATGAATGAAGAAACTTCGGCCATTATTGATGAATTGATAAAAAAAGATGCGCACGCGGTATTGGCGTTTAATAAGATAGATTTGATGACTGAAGAGGAACTGCAAACTCTCAAAGAAGATTTTGAAAATGTTTTCAATTTTGATGCGGTATTTATGTTTTCGGCACAATCCGGTGACCATATTACCGATTTTTATCAATATTTGGCAGATAATTTACCGGAAAGTCCGTGGCTGTACCCGGAAGAGCAAATGTCTGATATGCCTTTGTGCTATCTGGCTGCCGAAGTGGTACGTGAAAAGTTGTTTTTAAATTTAAGGCAAGAGTTGCCTTATGCCTTAACCGTAGAGCCTGAACTATGGGAACATAAAGACGATGGCTCAATTAGGGCCGAGATGACTATTTATGTGGAACGTGACGGACAGAAAACCATAATATTGGGTAAAAACGGTTCAATGATAAAAAAGATAGGGCAAAGTGCTCGTGAAGAGCTTGAAGAACTGTTGGAAGAACGTATTCATCTGTTTTTATATGTAAAAGTTCGTGAGAATTGGGGAAATGATCCGGCTCGCTACAGTGATTGGAATTTGAATTTCAAAGCATAAAATCTGTGCAAAAGTTGCCGCTATTGTTATACTTTTTATTTAAGTGTGTTAAAGTTGAGCCGTTAAGTTCAACTTAAGGAGACTTTAAATGAAAAAAATTTTAGGCGCAGTTTTAGCTTGCTCGATTGTTTGTTTGGCAAGCAATGCACAAGCTATTGACTCTACAGGCGGTTGCGGTTTGGGGTCTATGGCTTGGAGAGGTCAATCCGGTATTATTCCGCAATCTTTGGCAATGACCACAAACGGGCTTTTCGGTTCTAATACTTTCGGTGTTACTTTCGGTACTTCCGGGTGTGATCCTAACGGCCGTATTACAGGCGGTACCGGCAGAATGATGCTGGCTTTCTTGGAAGATAATATGGAACAATTCGCTATGGATGCCGCTGCAGGTAAAGGTGAAACTATTGAAACTTTGGCCGGCATTATGAATGTTGATAGTGATAAGTTGGGCAAAGAAGTTCAACGCAATTTTGCTTACATTTTCCCTAACGATGATGTGGAAGCGGCTGATGTAACTTTGCGTGTTATGGAAGTTGCCAACGCATAATGATTTACAGCAAAGATGCCGGTTTAGTCCGGCTTGGCAGTGAAGAAAAACAATATTGTCATACCGGCCTTTGAGCCGGTATCTTTGCTTAAAGAATGTCTTGTTTTCGTGTAATAAATAAAATAATGCTGAGAAAATTTTTTTTAATTTTGATTGTTTTTCTTTATCCTTTTACGGCCAGAGCAGTGGAAAATTACGCCGAAAGTACAGAATGGCTTAAACTTCTGCATTATAAATCTTCTACATTCGGCGGATATAAAGGATTGGTTGCCAATGATAAATTTTATGCCGATAAGAACGGACGCTATAATCCGAAAAGTGAAATGGAAACGGAAATAAAACTGTTTAACGAAGGCGATGATATTAAATGTGAATTTCCGGCACGTTTCGAATGGCTGAAAGAAAAAGGTCTGGTTAAAGGTGATTTGACAGGTTGCAAAGATTATCAGAGTTTTATGAATGATGTAAAACCTGACGGTATAACGGTTTTGTTCACTAATGCGTTTATGAGTAATCCGGCTTCTTTGTTCGGACATACCTTAATAAGAATAGATACTTCTCGTAAAGGTACACAAATGTTGGCACACGGTTCCAACTTTGGGGCAAATTCGGGTGATGACAGCGGACCGGTATATGCGTTTAAAGGTTTGGTAGGCGGATATTATGGAGGATATGTAATCAGTCCTTACTGGGATGTGATTAATACATATAATAATATTGAAAATAGAGATATTTGGGAATATCACCTTAATCTGACACATAAAGAACAAATAATGTTTGTTAATCACCTTTATGAGATGAAAGATGCATTGATAAGATATTTTTTCTTGAGCAAAAATTGTTCGTATATGATATTGGAATTGCTTGAAGCAGTGCGCCCGGAATTAAATATTACCAAAGATTATAATTATTGGGCAATTCCATTGGATACGTTGAAAACCATTAAAGAAGTTCCTGATTTGGTGGATAGTGTGAATTATCGTCCGGCCAGATACACTAAACTAAGAGCGCAATTGGAGGCTATGGATGAAGCGCAATATAATGCTTTTTATGAGGGTATCACCGAGCATAATTATGATATGACGGAACTTTCGGAAGAGCAAAAGCCTTTGGTATTGGAAAGTGAATATCAGTATTATCAATATATCTATACTGCCGGAGATATGGAACTTAAAGAATACCGTAAAAACAGCTTTGCGGTTTTGCGTAAACGCAGTTCTATGCCTCAAGCAAAAGAAATTAAGCCGAAAGGGCAAGATCCGAGTTTATCACACGCTTCGGCGCAAATAATGTTAGGGGGCGGAGTGTATGACCATCAAAGTTTCGAACAAATCAATATTCGTCCTGCTTATACAGCACTTACCGATGATAATTGGGGCCTGATAAAAGGTGCCGGCATAAGCGTTATGGAAGCACAGCTTCGCTATTATAATCAAACTCATAAAACCGTATTGCAACGATTAACCGGTTTAAAAATAGCTTCTTTTGTGCCTGCCGACAGAATTTTTTCACCGTGGTCATATATCAGCGATTTTAATGTCCATCGTGAATATAATCCGAGTAATAACCTAGACGGATATGTCGGTGAAATGATTTTCGGTATGGGCAAAACTTATGCTTTATCAGATTGGTTCTGGGTATATGGAATTTTAAGTGCAAAGGGACAATACGGAGGTTTTATTACCGGCAATCAATGGATAGGTGCTACACCTGAAATCGGAGTATTTAATGATTTTGGGATTTTTAAGACTAATTTCGGCGCTGAAAAAAATTTTGCTACCCGTAAATTCGGGAATCGTCTGGTTTATAAAGCAGAAGCGTCCGTTAGCTTTAACAAAGATATTTCATTTGCCGTAATGTATAATATGTCACATAATGAAGGTGGACATAACAGACAAGAACTGATGGGACAATTGCGTTATTCGTTTTAATAGGTATTGTTATTTGCTTGACACAACAATAATTATCTTTATTATGGGGCAAAAAAGGGGCTTAAATTATGCTGAAAATTGCGTATCAGGGAGTTAAAGGAGCATATTCTCATATAGCTTGTATGAATCTGTTTTCCAATCAGGAGTACGTAGCTTGTGATACTTTTGAAATAGCAATGGAATTGGTTAATAACGGTTCTGTTGATAAGGCTGTTATACCGGTAGAAAATTCCAATGCGGGTAGGGTATCTGATGTACATTTTTTACTGCCGAAAGCAGGTTTACATATAACAGGTGAATATTTTATGCGAATTGAACACCAATTATTGGCAATCAAAGGTGCTAAATTGGAAGATATTGTTTCGGCTGCTTCGCATCCGCAGGCTTTGGCCCAATGCAGCAATTTTCTGAAGTCTCATAACATAAAAGCGGTATCACGAATTGATACGGCCAAATCTTGTGAAAAAATACTTTTGGAACAGGATAAGAGTAAAGCGGCAATTGCCTCTAAAATGGCTGCGCAAGTTTATGGCTTGGATATTTTGGCATCTAATATAGAAAATGCCGACAACAATACTACCAGATTTTTGATAATGCAAAAAGATGAGAGTATTCCGCAAGATGACGGCAGTAAATTCATAACCTCAATAGTTTTTGTTACCAAACATATTCCGGCAGCTTTGTATAAAGTGTTGGGAGGGTTTGCAACCAACGGCATTAATATATCAAAGTTGGAGAGTTATTTATTGAACGGAAAATTCTTCTCGGCACAGTTTTACATAGAAGTCGAGCAACACATTAATTCAAAGGCATTGCAATATGCTTTATCGGAACTCAAATTTTTCTCTGAAGAATATCAGATTTTAGGGTGTTATAAGGCTCACCAATATCGCAAATAAGGATACTTGGATATATGAAATTCGCACATATTGAAAAATTAGAAAAATTTATCAGGGAAAATAAATTATTTCCTGATTTCGAAGGTATGAGCGAAATATACGAAGGCGGCAGTTCATATAATTTCAAGATATTTACTAAAAATAAGACTTATTTATTGAAGTTGTTGGAACATACCGGAAATTATAACCGAATGCTTTTTATGTTGGAACGTTTGGGAGATAATTATCCTTTGGGTATTAACGAGTTTGACGAATATAAATTAGTGGCAATGCCTTTTTATGAGGGAGAAAAGTTGCGCTATAATCGACTTAGCGCTGATGTGTTGCGGAATTTGAGCAATATCTACCATAGCGTTTTCGGTTCACAATTGTCAGGCGATAATATTCGTCCGCAAATTATGATGGAAAATTTGAAAAAAGAAATAAATGATAAAATATCCTCTAAAACTTCTTTAGGTGAACGCTTATGTGCATTTTTATTTTGGAACAAAATCAAAAATAATCTTATTAAGTTACCGCCGACGGATAATGTCATACACGGGGATTTTTCGCAAAATAACATTCTGATAACAGACGATAACAAACTTCATTTGATAGACTTTGATGCCATTCGTTATGGTTATGAAATAGAAGATTTTGCGCATAATATTATGCAAATATGCCGATTTTCTTCTCTGTGCGGCAGTATGAGAAAGTTTAAGAAGATTTATACTATGGTTAACAAAATTAACGGTAAATATTCGGCTACAATGTGGCTTTACGGAATACAGATATTCTATTTGCTTTCATTGTTGCGTTGGCTTGATTTGGAAAATAACAAGAAAAAAAGTCTGTATAAAAGTCTGCGCCGCATAGCCGGACTATGCAACTATTTCAGAATTGAGAAATTTTTAAAAACGAAATAACGCCTATTATTTAACTTCAATACACTTTTTCTTCGGATTATAAGTTATTGAAAGCTTACCTTTGCAAATTTGTTCGGCATATTTTCCGAATATTTCATAACGCCATGATTGCATTGTTTTAGTGTTTTGCGGCTGATTTAATATGATGTAGCGCAAATCCTCATCATCGGCTACAAGTTTGGCAATAACTCCTGCTTCTTGACATTTGATTTTAAGCAATAATTTCAATATTTCCATCAGACTTTGTTCGTGATTGGGAACCCCCGGATGTTGCTTACGGTCAGCACGGCAAATATCACTTGGCATCGGGTTTTGTGATGCTTCTTTTAAGACTTCTATAATTTCGGCTCCAAGACGTCCGTTGATTATGTCAGATTTTAAGTTGCGAACTGTTTTTAATTCGTTGATTGATTTCGGAAAAGTACTGGCGATATTAAGCAGAACATCATCTTTAAGAATACCGGAGCGAGGAGTATTAAATTTTTGCGCTCTTCTCTCACGCCATGCCGCTAAATATTTTAATGCTGACAAAAATTGCGGTGAATGGGCGTTATGTTTAATTCTCATCCACGCATCATCTGGATTAATACAATATCCGTTTTCATCACACAGCCAGTTAATTTCTTCATTAATCCAATCTTGTCGATGATTGTTTTGCATATAATCACACAAATATTTATAGCAATCAACCAAATATGTCACATCGCATACGGCGTATTGAAGCTGAGCTTCATCAAGCGGACGCAAGCTCCAATCAGTTAATCGCTGAGATTTATCCAAATCAATATGTACAATATCGTGAACCAAGTTGCCGTAACCGATATTTTCGGAAAAACCGCAAACCATTGCGGCAATTTGAGTATCAAATACATTCTTTGGAGTTTTACCGGTAAGATTATAGAAAATTTCAATATCTTGACGACCGGAGTGAAAAACTTTAACTATATCGGGATTTTGCAAAATATCAAAAAAAGGCGATAAATCAATATTTGCCAAAGGGTCAATTACGGCGCTGTCTCCATCGTATGCCACTTGCAACAGGCAAAGTTTCGGATAATAACAATGTTCACGAATAAATTCGGAATCCACGGTTATAAAAGATTGTCTTTTCAAAATATTACAAAATTTTTTCAGTTTTTCATCGGTGTCAATAAGTTGCATTTTATTCTCCATATTTTTATCAGAATATAAAATATTGCTTAATATTTTTTTAATTTGGGGTTGATTTTATTATAATTTAGCTTTAGAACATGATTAGTTTTAACTATGGAAAAGAGGAAATAATGAACGAATACCGTACACATACTTGCGGTGAACTGAGAGCCGAAAATATAGGACAAACCGTTAAATTGGCTGGATGGATACATCGTAAACGCAATTTAGGAAATTTGTGTTTTATAGATTTACGTGATCACTATGGCATCACCCAATGTGTGTTTGACAGTTCATCGGATTTGTTTGAAAAAATTAAGGATATTCGTGTGGAAAGTGTTGTCGGCTTTGACGGAGAAGTCGTGGCACGTGAAAGCGTGAACAAAAATATGCCTACCGGTGATATTGAAATCAAGGTAAGCGAAGTCAGGCTATATTCCGAAGCCGATGTTTTACCGATACAGGTTTTCGGAGAAGGAAACGAACCGGAAGAATTGCGCCTGAAATATCGTTTTTTGGATTTGCGTCGTGAACGTATCCATAACAACATAATGTTGCGCTCAAAAGTTATTGCCGAAATGCGCAGATTGATGATTGAACAGGGATTTACAGAATTTCAGACACCGATTTTGACAGCTTCTTCACCGGAAGGTGCACGTGACTTTTTGGTGCCTTCACGCCTGAATCCGGGGCGCTTTTATGCATTACCGCAAGCTCCGCAACAATTCAAACAATTGCTAATGGTATCGGGATTTGATCGTTATTTCCAAATAGCTCCGTGTTTTAGAGATGAAGACCCGCGTGCCGATCGTTCTCCTGGTGAATTTTATCAATTGGATATGGAAATGTCTTTTGTTACTCAGGAAGATGTTTTTAGAGTTATAGAACATACAATGGGTACGATTTTTAATGAATTTGCCAATGGTAAGACGGTTTCTCAGGCACCTTTCGAACACATAGCTTTCAGAGATGCGATGATTAAATACGGCAGTGATAAGCCGGATTTGCGTAACCCGCTCGTTATTCAAGATGCCACTGAGTTCTTTGTGAATTCAGGTTTTGGAGTTTATGACGGTAAAGTGGCAAACGGCGAGCAAATAAGGGCTATTAAAGCTCCGAAGGCCGGTAATAAACCACGCTCGTTCTTTGATAAATTTGACGGATATGCTAAAGAGCAGGGAATGGGCGGAATGGCTTATGTTGCGTTGTCTGAAAATGGAGCAAAAGGTATTGCCAAGTTTTTCTCGGAAGAAAAATTAAATGAATTAAAGAAATTATTTGCTCTGGAAGAAGGAGATGCCGTGTTCTTTATGGGAGGAGCAACCAAGGTTATTAATAAATTTGCCGGCGTTGTACGTAATATGTTAGGTGAAGCCTTGGATTTGTTTGATAAAAATTCGTTCAAATTGTGTTGGATTGTCGATTTTCCGTTTTATGAAGAAAACGAAGAAACCGGCGCAGTTGAATTTTCGCATAATCCGTTTTCTATGCCGCAAGGCGGTCTGGATGCACTGAATAATCAAAATCCGCTTGATATTTTGGCATATCAGTACGATTTGGTGTGCAATGGTGTGGAACTTGCCAGCGGAGCCGTTCGCAACCATATTCCGGAAATTATGTACAGAGCGTTTGAAATTGCCGGTTATGATCACAGTGTGGTAGATAATAAATTCGGCGGTATGATAAGCGCATTTAAGTTCGGAGCTCCGCCACACGCCGGTTGCGCTCCGGGGGTTGACCGCACGGTTATGCTTTTATTGGATGAGCCGATTATTCATGATGTGATTTTATTCCCGCTT
>OMQI01000143.1 GCA_900313185.1 uncultured Rhodospirillaceae bacterium | reverse complement strand
TGGAATTATGCTTAGATTAAGCTCTTTAAGTTTAGTCAGTTCTTCAAAATTAAATTCTTTTGCATGTGAAACACCGGAGAAGTTCTGCAGATTAACAATTTCTGCACATAGCGGAAATTTGATGGTTTTCAAATTGCCGAGATGGGAAAAAGAAAGGGATATGCCTTTTATGTGAGAACTTCCGCCTTTACTGATCTCGTGAGAGTTTCCAAATTTGAGAGGCCCTAAATCAAAACTTTCTATATTACCGAAGTGTTTGCTGTTTATATTGGAAAAATCAAGTTCTTCCAGTTTAGGTAAATCGGCAAAATCTAATATACAAGTTGAAAGGGTATTCGGAAACACCATGGTTCGTAATTGTTCAAATTTGGAGCCCAAGGCTTCTATTTCGACCAACTCAGGATTAAGAGATAAATCAAGTTTATGTATTTTAGGAAATGTGCCGTTTAATATAAGCGACTTTAAATGCGGATAAACAGCAGTAAAATTATTGCCCAAATTAGAATATTGTTTACCAAGTTCATAATTACCGCTACCGATGTGCAAAGTTTCCAAAAGTGGGGCTTGGGGCAGCTTTTCTAACTTAGTAACACATTCTCCGTATAAATACAGATGTCTTAAATTTGGCATTGAAGACAGGGCAGCGTTTTGCACCATATCCGAATTTTCAATGCTCAAATTTTCCAAAACTTCGCTATTGATGTTTTGTAATTCCGGAAAATCTCCTTTAAGTCCTAAGTTGGTAATATTATCCGGTAATTCGGTTAGTGCCGGAAAACTTCCCTCAAGCGTAAGTTTGGAAAGACTATCAGACAGTTTATTTAATTCTGGAAAATTCCCATCAAGAGAGAGTTCACTAATTCCCTCGGGTAATGTATGCAGTTTGGCAAATTTTCCCTTTAACGATATATTCTTTATGCCTTGAGGAAGAGTAATCTGTTCCAAACTGCCAAAATTACCGTTAAGAGAAAGAAAAGTTGCTTGTGGCGGCAAAATTATTTGCTTTAAGTTCGGCGCTTCCATATCCAAATAAACCTCTTCAAGAGGCATTGAAGAATAATCAAAAACTTCTCCGGCATATTCCAATGATCTGAAGTGCAATTTTTCGATGCCCTGTAAAGATAAAAGTTTAGCCAACCCTTCATCGCTTATAAGTCCACTGTAGGTTAAATTTTTTATTTTCATCTTATGCAAAGGCAATGCGGTTAGGGCTTCTTCGGTAATCGTAATTGCATCAAAAACCGCATTTTGCTCATTAAAATTGAATAAATCGTGAATTTTATTTTTGGTGTCCTTAAAAATACCGATATTGTTTTTGTCGGCATTAGGAATGCTTTCGCTATTTATAATGTCTTGAAAATTCTTGCTCTTAATCAGTGTCAGTAACATATCACGCACGGTGTTAACGTATTCACAAGATATTATGCTGTCGTGAGGGCCTTTGATTTGAGTAATCTTTCCGTTTTTAAACTCTACGGTAGCATGCGGTATTAATTCTTGAGTAGCTTCTCCCATATTGCGCAATGAATATATCTGTGTTTCTCCTTTTTCTACTCGAGAGGCATAAGAACCGACACAATGGTGCATAGCACTGCCTTCATAGTTTAACCCGGCTTTACTCTTAACTTTTACCACTTGCAGATGATACTCCGGATATTCTTTAACAGTTTCAATACCGATATGGCTTTTCTTAATGCGATTGCTTTCTTTCTCGCTCGGAGAATTTAATTTTTCAAAATAAACATTAATATCCGTCAATAAATCCGAAAGAGCAGGGGATTTACGATGTAATCCGATAAAATAACGAGTTCCTTTAATGCGCTCCGGATAGTTCTCAAAATATGATGAAATATAATCTTTGATATGTGCGGTATCTTGATATAGGCGAGAATCCTTAAAAGCCTGTGTGTCGACGATTATTGAACCGTCATCGTTTGGTTTTGCCAATGATGACAAATCTTCCAATAGTGCTTGCGGTAAATATTTGGAAAGCAGATGGCGTGTACAGGCATAAACTTTGGCATTTTCGCTCATTTCATTGAATAAATTAAGTTCGGAACAGACCTTATTCTTTTTAACCAAATCCTGTTTTATTCGGTTAAGCTTTTTTAGTTCAGTACTGTATTTACGCTTGTTTTCGAGTTGTTCTGCTTGGCGTAATTTTTGCTTGCAATCTTTTAGTTGCTGTTTAAGTTGCTTTAATTCGCTTTGATAACGATTGCGCTTAATATTACGGGAAGTTTTAGATTTTGCCAAAGATTGAACAAATGAAGTGTAGTCATTCACTTCATCGGCGTTAAATAAGGAGTTTATAGCTTGTATAAACTCAGCATAATTGGCAATTATCATATCTTTTCTCGGATTCTAGAACTTGTGTAAATATAGACAGAAATTAAATAATTGTCAAGAAAATTTATTCTTCAATATCCACCAAACTGCAAGCATATTGGTAAGCATTAAAGGTATCTAAGTCGTCAATTTGTTCTCCGACTCCGATGTAATAAATCGGTAATTTACTTTCCTCGGCAATTGCCACTAATATTCCTCCCTTGGAAGAGCCGTCGAGCTTGGTAACAATCAGCCCGTTTACGCCGATAATCTCTTTAAAAGCTTGCACTTGTGCAACAGCATTTTGACCGGTAGTGGCATCCAAAGTCAGCAATACTTTATGTGGGGCAGAGGGGATAAGTTTTTTGATAACTCTGTCTATTTTTTTCAATTCATCCATCAGACCGCTTTTATTTTGTAAACGACCGGCCGTATCGATAAACACTACATCATCTCCATTCTTTATGGCAGCGTTTAAGCCGTCGTAACATAATCCGGCACTATCACATCCGTCTGCACCAAAAAATACTCGAATATTAAGTCTGTCAGCCCATTCTTTTAACTGCTCTACGGCTGCGGCTCTAAATGTATCACCGGCAATAAATGACACTTTTTTGCCTTGCTTTTGTAACTTTGCCGCCAATTTACCGATAGTTGTGGTTTTTCCGGCGCCGTTAACTCCTACCATTAAAATAACATAAGGCTTTATATCTGTGCTGATAATAAATTCCTGTTCACAAGGTTGCAGGATATTTTCAATATTTTGTGCCAAAAGATGGCGAATCTCTTCATCGGTTACGTTACGGTCTTGCTTTTGCTTGGCAAATTCGGCGATGATTTTTTGTGAAGAGGCGACTCCCATATCTGCAGTAAGTAACAACTCTTCAAGTTCCTCTAACGTAGCATTATCTAACTTTTTCTTGGTAAATATATCGCTGATTCCGCTACTTATTTTAGCAGATGATTTTTTTAATCCCAGACCTAACTTTTCCCAAAAACTCATTTATTCCTCACTTAATTCTCTTAAAATTGCGGCACGACGACGTCGTTCTTCCATTGGCAATTGTTGCATTTTGGCGGCCGGAGTGCCCGAACGTTCCGAGTATGGAAATACGTGTAATTTATTTAATCCTGCCTCTTTTACCAATTTACAGGTATTATTGAATTGTTCAACGGTTTCTTCCGGAAATCCGCAGATAAAATCGGCACCGAATCTCACTTCCGAACGAATACGGCGAATCTTTTGGCATAACTTAATTACGTCTTCACGTTTATGCCGGCGCCCCATACGGCGCAAAACCTCATTATCTCCGGATTGAATTGATAAATGAAAATGCGAAGATATATTATTGTACTTACGTAATAAATCTATAAATTTATCATCAATAGCGGCCGGATCTAAGGAGCCGAAATTAAGCTCCGACAGTTCCGGAATTTTTTCCAAAATATATTCGACCAAGTCAGAAAAAGAAGGTTCATAAGAGCAAATATCAACTCCCGTTAAACAAATTTCTTTGAATCCGTTGTCGATAAGTTCTTTGATTTGTGCCACAATCTTTTCTTTAGGTACTGAACGATTTTTTCCTCGGGCATAGGGAATGATACAATATGTGCAACGGTGATTGCAACCTTGCTGGATTTCCACAAAAGCTTTTTGTCTTCCTTCAAAACCTGTTATAATATAGTCATCGCACCCTGTATCGGCAAAAATATCACTGACTTGTTTTTTATCGGCAAAAATACCGCCCACATATTTTTCGATTTCCTTTTTCTCTTTATTACCTAATACCAAAGAAACTTCTTTCATATCAGCTAATTTGGCGGAATTGATTTGCGCCGAGCAACCGGTAACGATTATTTCGCAGTCGGGATTTTCACGCTTTAATTTACGGATAGCCTGCCGACACTGTCTTTCGGCTTCTCCGGTTACAGCACAAGTGTTAACGACAATAAGTTTGTCATAACTTTTGAGCTTCTCTTTAATAACTTCGGATTCATAAGCATTGATTCTGCATCCGAAGGTCACAACTTCTACCATTTTATCTATTCCTTTGCCGAGAATATAGGAGATATTCACCGATTTTGCAATATTTTTTGCATGATATCTGTATATCTTGTAAGTTTTGCGTATATAATCATATAAAAAGAGTATAATGACAATAATACAATCGTATTTATACACTTTCAACACAATAAAATTACATTAATAACATATTGTTTTTACTTGATATTTATTAAATAACGGAAAAATATTCTGGGTAAAGTGAAAATAATACTTGTCAAATAAAATATTTTTGTGTAAATGAGAGACAACAGGCAATAGTGGTCTGTAAAAATTTGTTTTAATTTTATGAGGTTAATTTATAATGACTGAAGATACCGCAGAACGCGTTAAGAAGATTGTCGCTAAACACTTAGGTGTTGATGAGGCTAAAGTTGTTGAAACCGCCAGCTTTATTGATGACTTGGGCGCTGACAGCTTGGAT
>OMQI01000186.1 GCA_900313185.1 uncultured Rhodospirillaceae bacterium | reverse complement strand
CATATTCGTATCCTATTTTGTTAAGTTAACTTTAGCCACAAAATAGCCGAGAAAGTTTAATATATATTTAAGACTCCTTTCTTTTTTAAGTATTAAATTCTTTACTTTTGTCTATTTTTATTTTATAATTCATCAAAGGTATCTGTTCGACAGGAGGCATATTATGGTGAAAAAAGACTTAGTAAAAGAATTTAACGAAATTAAAGAGGAAATAAAACCTCAGCATAAATTTCGTAGCGGCAATATTTTCGAAGAGGCTTTGCATGGTCATGCCTTCTCTGTTTTGCTTAAAGATGCCAATAAAAAAACCATACTGGAAGCCCTAGACGGAATCGCTAAAAATAAATTTGCCCAAACAGCTAAACAACGTGAAGCCGAAGTAGGAGCCTTAAAAGACATAATCAGAGATAACATTCATGATGAAGAAATCGTTGCCAAATCTTTCGATGCCATGAAGGCAATGCTCAATTCAGCTCGTAAATCTATAAAGCAAGCTGATACAGAAAAAGCTGTGTCTGCCGTTAATTCTATGCAGTCAATACCTGATACCATTGCCGACTTATATGACAGCTACCCAAAATTGTTGGGGAAGCAAACAGATGCCGTTTATGATACATATACAAAGATGATGACAGAATACTCCTTAAGCGGATTATATAATGATGGCGTTCACCAAAATTATCAAGATGTTGAAAATTATTTTTACGGCAAAGATGTTTACAAAGAAGTTAAAGAAATCAAAGCTATGAACGAGCAAGAAAATTCAGCTTGGGAAACAAAAGAACAGATTGATGCCGCAAAACAAAGAATCTATAACAAGTTCACCAAAAAAGAAATTGCCGAATACGAACAAAGTCACGCCGAACAGGTAAAAAGAGAAGATGCAAAATATGTTACGGAACTCAAAGAGTTCGTTAAAGAACACGAAAATCGTGAACGCAGTAAAGAACATCAGAAACAAATTGATGAAATTAAACTAAAGCACAACGATAAATTATTGGAAGCTGCTTATGAAAATTTCAAAGATGTCGCCAGAAAACCTAAAGAAGATGATAAATCAGAAAAGCCGGCATCTAATGATGTACCGAAACGTGCAGTATATGTCGGTCGAGGAAAACCTCGACAATAATCAAAAAAAGCTCTGTTACAACAACAGAGTTTTTTTCTGCATTGACTCCTTTAATGCTTTATCAGTTCACCTTTATCAAAGGAATAAACTTGTCCGCAGAAATTACAGGTAGCGGTTATTTTGCCGTTTTCGACCATATCATCGATATCTTCTTTTTTCATTGAACTTAAGGTATTGAGCAATTTTTCACGGCTACAACGGCAACCGAATTGATATTCGGCATCTTTGATAACCCGCACCTGATGTTCGTGAAACAAACGGAATAAAATATCCTCCAAACTCAATTTTTCATCAAAAATTTCTTTCTGTTTCAAACTGTCGGTCAAAATTTTATCTTCATTCCATAATTCGGCAAGTTCATCTTTATCATCTGAAATGTCTTTATTTCCGCCTTTAGTAGGCATTTTTTGAATTAATATTCCGGCGGCTTTCCAATTTTTCCCGTCTTTTTGCAAAAACAATCTTAAATGGGTATCAATTTGCTCGGAATTTTTAAAGTAACGTAAGGCACATTCGGCCAGATTTTTACCCTGCAAATCCACAACACCTTGATAAAGGTCGGTATTTTTCCCTTGGTCTATGGTAAAAATTAAATTTCCCTGCCCTAACCAATGTGGAGCCGGCTCAATTTCTCCTTCGGTTTTGCGCAAAGCTTGTGCATCTTCTATGGCTTTGGCATCATATTTAGCGGTTGCCCGAACCTTGCCGGCAGAAGTAATATCGGCGACCAAAACCGAAAGCGGACCGTTTCCTTGCATTTGCAAGGTAAAAATCCCTTCAAACTTCATTAACGATGAAATCAAAACTCCCAAAGCCGAAGTTTCGGCCACCGCCGCCGCCACATTATCTGGATACGTCTGATGTGAAAAAATATCGTTTAAAACTTTATCCAAACGCACAATACGTCCGCGAAAAGCATTATTATCCAAATTAAAAGAAAGACATCTGTCGTTTAACATTTAAAAACCTCTTTGTTATATAATTGTTGAAAATTTAGTTTATTTTGAAGGATTTTTCAAGTGTATAACGAAAATATTGAAGAAAATACCGTCGTGTCTGCAGCTTATAAGCGCAAACCACAAAAAAAGATAACTCCGCAACGCTTAAAAAATATCGGACTTTATTATCTTAAGCGTTTTGAATCATCGGTGGAGAATCTGCGTGCGGTATTACATCGGCGCATTGATGCTTATGCTCGTGAAAATCCCGAGTGGAAAAAAGAAGAAGCCTATCAATGGACAGAAGATGTGTTGGCGGAATTTGAACGTTTACATTATTTGGACGATACCCGTTATGCCGAAATAAAAGTCAGAAGCTACCTTAATTCCGGTAAGCCGGCCAGATATATTGAAAACAAGCTCAAACAAAAAGGTATAAATGCCGATAAAATTTCCGAAATCTTAAGCGAACAGGAATATAATCCTTTTGATATGGCACTTAGATTGGCAAAACGCAAAAAAATCGGGCCTTATCGTCCTAAGGAAACTCGCCGTGAATTTAAGCAAAAAGACATAGCAACTCTCATCCGTGCCGGATTTGACTATGATGTGGTTTGCGATGTGCTGAATTATCAAGTCAGCAGTGATGATGAGGCATAGTGTTAAAAAATTTCTTTTCCTCGAAACTTTATTTTTTTCAAACTTCGTTTGCTATCGGAACGCAACGGAAAACGATTTTTTGTAATCCGTTTTATATACCTGATAACTTTATCCAACTCTTCTGCGTTCATAAATTGTATTGCCGTGCGTAAATTATATTCGGCAAGACTCACTGTTTCATAATATTCAATCGTGTGACAAATACTGATATTACCATCAAAATCAATCTTATCTTCAGACATATTTTTATTGCTCCCAAAAAATAAAGTCGCCTGATGAAAGCGACCGGAAGCTGAAAACTACAGATACAAAGTAGTGCGGTATATTGACCGCAAAGGCTTATTTTACCGCCTTCCGGTCTTTACCGGAAAACGTGTAAAATAACGTTTTACACTGACGTGTATCTAAAGGTTTTCAGACCTCAGACAAGTTATCATCTTGCCTAAAGCAAAAATATAAAATTTATTATATAAAGTCAAGATTTGTTTGGCTCAGATATCCAAATTATCCACGAATTTTGCCCGTTCAATGATAAAACGGAAACGTTGCTCCGGATCTTTACCCATTAAGCGTTCAACCTGACGACGGGTTTCAAAATCTTCAGAACGTCCTTCTTCGGTATTGGTATTCGGAATCATCACTCTTAGCAAAATACGATTATTTTTATCCATCGTGGTTTCTTTGAGTTGTGTAGGACTCATTTCACCCAAACCTTTGAAACGGCTGATGTCCGGCTTAGCATTACCCTTAACCACTTTTTTCAAGATTTTATCTTTTTCTTCATCGTCCAAGGCGTAATAATTTTTGCCTCCCACCACTATTTTATATAATGGCGGAGTGGCAATAAACAAATGTCCGTTTTCAATAAGTTTCGGCATATGTTGATAGAAAAACGTCATCAACAATGAAGTAATATGAGCGCCATCCACATCGGCATCGGTCATTATGATAATTTTTTCATAACGCAGATTCTCTTCGTTATAATTTTCTTTAACTCCGCAACCGAGAGCCTCTATCATATCCTTAATTTCTTGATTTTGCCCGATACGTTCCACCGAAGCACTGGCAACATTGAGGATTTTACCGCGCAACGGCAAAATTGCCTGAGTTACTCTGTCACGTCCCTGTTTAGCGGAACCGCCGGCAGAATCACCCTCAACTATGAATATTTCCGTATTTTCAGCAGCTGCTTGTGAGCAATCGGCAAGTTTTCCCGGTAAACGAAGCTTTTTGGTTGGTGCTTTGCGAAGCTGTTGTTTTTCTTCTTTTTTCTTTTTACGAGCTTCGGCTCTTTCTATAACATAATTTATCAAAGCATTGGCATTTTCTATATCGGCAGATAACCAGTGGTCAAAAGAATCTTTAACTGCAGTTTCAACCAAATGTATTGCTTTGGTTGAAGTGAGTTTATCTTTGGTTTGCCCTTGAAACTGCGGGTCGGTAATAAATACCGAAAGCATTAAACACGCATCACTTAAAAAATCATCAACCGTAGCGGCAGATATTTTTTTGATATTTGCCATATCGCCATATTCTTTTAAACCACGTATCAATGCCGAACGAAAACCGGTTTCGTGCGTTCCTCCGTCGGGAGTAATTACCGTATTGCAATAGGAATAAGAGAAGCCTTGTTCATCTAAAGGCCACGTAATTGCCCACTCAACTCTACCTTCATTATTCGCAAGTTCCGATTCACCGACAAAAGCCTCACGATTAACCGTTGAGCGTTCGCCTATTTGGATATTCAAGAAATCGGCCAAACCATTCGGATAATGCAATTCGGCACTCTGCGGTGTAGTATCGCCTTCCGCTATCAACTCAGGGGCACAACTCCAATTTATTTTCACACCTTTAAACAAAAATGCCTTAGAGCGAGCCATTCTGTATATACGATTAACAATAAAAGAATTATTGCCTTCAAAAATTTCGGCATCCGGCTTAAAAGTTATGGAAGTACCGCGACGATTCGGACAATTCCCGATTAGCTCAAGTTTGGTAAGAGGTTTACCTTGAGCATATTCCTGCCTGTATAATTTTTTATCACGGGCAACTTCAACCACCAATTTTTCAGATAAGGCATTCACAACCGACAAGCCGACGCCATGCAAACCGCCGGAAACTTTATATACCCCACCGCCGAACTTACCGCCGGAGTGAAGTGTGGTTAAAATGACTTCCAATGCCGATACCCCCGGATATTTAGGGTGTTCATCCACCGGAATACCCCGTCCGTTGTCGGCTACGGTAACCGAACCGTCAGCATTAACCGTAACATCTATATGGTTGGCATATCCGGCAACCGCTTCATCCATAGAGTTATCCAAAATCTCCGCTACCAGATGGTGCATTGCTTGAATATCGGTACCGCCGATATACATCCCCGGACGATGACGCACCGGCTCCAAGCCTTCCAATACCTCAATATCTTGTGCGGAATATTCGGTTTTTCCCTGTGTTGCCGAAGTTTCAAACAAGTCAGTCATTTTTACCCTCAAAAATCTTTCAAATTGCCGTTAAAGTATGGCAAAAGTTGAGTAATTTCAAGTAAAAAAGCCCGTTCATAAACAAAAATATGCGAACTTAGCGCAACAAATCAAAAAAATTAAGCAGCATTTATAAAAAAACACTTGCAATCAGTAAAAAATGTGTTAAAAGTATGCCGAAGCCGCAATGGTGCGGCTTTATAACAACACACACGCAGACAGGCGGAAAGTCGCTCTGACTTATTCGCTCCGGTGCCGTAAAAAGCCAAAGTCTGCGGAGGTTTAACCGGAAAAAAAGGATATATAAATATGACAATTCCTACATTTACTTTACGCCAGATGGTTGAAGCCGGCGTACACTTCGGACACCACGCTCGT
>OMQI01000145.1 GCA_900313185.1 uncultured Rhodospirillaceae bacterium | reverse complement strand
TTAAGTTTTCCGCTTTCTTTTACTTCTCCGATGTAATCTGTTTGCGGATTAATGTCTTCGGCATTGATGCCCATAAAACCGTAAACAATGGCATTAAGAGTTCCGTGTCCGATACCTGTTAGGGCAAGCGAACCATATAGATTTGTGCGCAATTTGCTTAACTGCGAGATTTTATTTTGAGCAATCAAATTATCGATGAAACGTTTTGCCGCTTTCATCGGTCCGACGGTGTGCGAACTTGATGGTCCGATGCCGACGGAAAATATTTCAAATAAACTGTAATACATATAATCCTCTCTTTGATTTGCGGATATGTTAGCATTGAATTTGGTTATGTAAAGCAAAAAAAAGCACCTTTGCAGGTGCTTTTTCTAGTACAAATCTTTTAAGATTTTCTGTAAATTTTTCTTCAATGCTTTATCGCTGATACCACCTATACGGGGCAGCGCACTGGCGGCAAATTCTTCCGTAAGTTTTTGTGCAGACTTACTTTCGTAGAACTTTGCGGTAAAGACGTTATCCAGACGATCCAAAGTCCAAACAAATTCGGCTTCCGGTGTGGTGTGCTGCTCATATTCCGAAAACAGTTCCATCAGTTCGGGCATTTTGAGGTCATCGCAGACTTTTTGCATAGCACTGCGTTCTAATAAAGCTTTCTCTTTAGGTTCAAGCTCTCCGGGAATAAAATCACCGCAAAAGGCTTCCGGCAAATCGTGAATAAGGGCCAGTTTCAAGCATTTGAGCAAATCAAGGTTATCCGGAGCCAACAGCATTGCCAAAAAAGCCAAGCTAAAAGAGTGATCGGCATCGCTCTCCGGATTTTTTACCTGTCTTTTTACCCAGCCTGCACGTTTCAGACTTTTCATTCGTCCAAGTAAATCTACCAAATTTTGTACTTGTTTCTTTTCCATAATAGAGGTCTTAAAAATTAAACACTAACAATTAAAATTTTGCTCACTATAAGCATCCGGTCATTAAATGTCAAGTCGGCTTAATTTCTATTTTTTTAAGTTTTTTAAAACCGCAAACGGATTTTCCTTTTTTTCCGGCTCGGATTTATCATAAGCGGTATAATTAAATTCTTCACCTTCGGCACGAGGATAGTCTTCTATATTCAGAGCTATTTGTTCAATGCAAATATCAGCAAGATTAATGGTTCCGTTGATTACAATGTCCGGAACATCTTCATCGATTCCGGCGTCCATATCACGAATATCCTGATAAGTAGCTTCGGTGTCAAAATTAAGTTCAAACGGAACTTTTATATTGCGAAAAAAGTTTTCCAGACTGATAACGCTTTTTAATTCTATTCTTGCTTCAACAGTACCCCAAACTTTAAGCAAGTTTTCTTTTCTGTTTCGTTTTAAAAAAACTTCGGCGTGAAAGCGCCTGACATCTTCCACTTGTAAAATTTTCGTAATATCCTCAAGTTCATCTTTGTCAGCGTGCAATACATATTTATATTGATTCTGATTTAATTCATCTATTTTTATCGGATATGAAAAATTTTTTTGCATTATAAAATCCTTGTGTTATATATAGCATATAAACATAGATTATAAGGAATTATACAGATGTCAATACGCAAAATGTTTTTTCTTTCGGTAGTGCTTGTTTGTACGGCTTGCTCTTCCGATATATTTTTAAAACACAACGGAAATATGCCGGAAGAAAGTAAGGTTGAGAAAATAGCAATTGGACAGACCAAAGAGTCTGTTCAGGATATTTTGGGCAATCCGAGTTCGGTAACCGGTTTGAGTAACGACCATTGGATATATATGTCTTCAACCCAGAAAAAAGTAGCCTTTTTACGCCCTGAAGAATTGGATAGAGAAATCTTAGCATTGACTTTTGATAACGGAAAAGTAAGTAAAATAGAAAGGTTTAATCTGCAAGACGGTAATAATATAAAAATAGATGATGACGAAACACAGACCGCAAATCCTAATATTGGTTTCTTCCGTAAGTATTTTGGCGGCGTCGGACAATATATGCCGTTTGGCGGTGGTTCAGATAAGGAACTTTAAAAATGACTGAAATTGTTTCTGACGATATTAAAGTAAGGTTGCCGCATACTTTAACACACTTCGGCATAAAAGGCGAGTTGGGTGAAGTGTTCGAAGGTCCTTTGGCGTATGATGTGCAATTTAAATTGGCGGAAGGTTCGAAGTTTTCTTATTTGGAAGGTTTGATTAAAGATATTGCTCGTGAACTGGGAGTCAGCGGAATAAGAGTTACTCAAATTCCTAATTCTGTTTACATCAGTTTTGAAATTCCTCTACCGCAAGCTAAAACGGTACCGTTTGCACCGATTACTTATTCGGCGGAATTTGTGCGGGCAACCTATGCCTTGCCTATTTGCGTGGGCGTGAATATGCACGGCGAACCGGTGATGAAAGATTTGAGTAAAATGCCGCATTTATTGGTGGCAGGTACGACAGGTTCCGGTAAGTCGGTAGGGCTTAATTCTTTTATTTTATCTCTGATTAACAAGAAAAAACCGGAAGAGCTGAAGTTTGTACTGATTGATCCGAAACGCATAGAATTCAGTATGTATAACAATCAAAAATATATGTTGCGTCCGGTTATTACCGATATGAATTCGGCCTGCGCCAGTTTGACGCAATTAGCCGGCGAAATGGAAGAACGCTATAGCGTATTTGAAAAAGAGATGGTGCGCAATATCGGAGAATATCACAAAAAAGGCGGAAAAATGCCTTATATTGTGTGTGTAATTGATGAATTTGCCGATTTGATAATGTTTGATAAAACAGTAGAAAAGCAGGTTCAGATATTGGCACAGAAATCCCGTGCGGCCGGTATTCATTTGATTATTGCTACCCAAAGACCATCGGTTGATGTTATTACCGGAACCATTAAAGCCAATTTACCGACCAGATTGTCTTATAAAGTGTCATCTCCGGCCGATTCTATGACCATTTTAAATACCAGTGGTGCGGAAGATTTGTTGGGTAGAGGCGATTCGTTGTTATTGGAGGAAAACGGAACGCTTACCCGTATATTGGGTGCATACGTTTCCGATGATGATATAATGAATACGCTGGAACCGTATCGTTGCAAAATGGAAGATAAAAAGACCTATGATGTTATCCTAAAAGAAAAAAAGGAAGAACAAAAGGTTGTGTTATCGCAAAAAATGCAAGAAGCCGAACAGAAAAAAGCAGAGCAAAAGAAAGGTGTTTTTGCCAAAATTTGGGATTTTTGGTGCCGATTGGGTAAACGTAATCAAAACCGCATTATCAATATGGTTATGGGATTCGTATTATCTATGTTCGGAGCCAAATCCACAACCGGTTCGACTACTCGCAATTTGCGCAATGCGGTACAAAAGACAGCTCAAAAGATGAGCAAAAAAAGGTAGTTATTCAAGCATAAAATTATGAATGACCGGTAACGGATATAAAACTATCCATACGTACACCGGTTTCATCTAAGGCACGTTGCCACTTTTCCGCATCTTTGGTGTGGAAAAGAAGTTCTTTATCGGAATCAATAACCAGCCAATCGTTATTTAAGATTTCGTTTTCAAGTTGTTGCGGTTGCCAAAATGAATATCCCAGCGCCACCAATTTATCATCAGGGCCTTTATCAAAAGCAATATCGGCAATTATTTCGTTGGTGGAAGATACGGCAATGCCGTTTGCTATTTCTATAGTACCGTCTTTTATATAATCATTGGAATGCAAAACCATACCACGTATCTTTTCTACCGGACCTCCGGTATACAGATTGACTTCGTTTAATTTTTCATAGCTTTTCAAAGGAAGTTGCAAAGATAAATCGGAAAAAGTGTATTTTTCCAAAGGTTTATTGATAATCAATCCCATAGCGCCACGATTGGTATGAGAGCAGATATATACGACTGAACGAGAAAAAATATCATCCTCATCGAGCCTCGGCATAGCTATTAAAAACTTTCCCACCAAAGAATATCTATCAATAAATCCATCCATTTTGCCACATACCATAAAAAATAAGTTTGTTTTTTAACTATTTTAGTGTATCATAAATTTGAGAATATTTGAAGAATAAACGTCAAAAAAATGAAATATTTATACCCTTATATAGTTTGCCTGTTTTTATTTTTCAACAATTTGGCCTGTGCAGCCGAAAAAGTTGTTATGCCGGAGGATTTTAAAGGCGAGGCTACCTTACGGCAGGTTGAACTGCTTAATAAGGGAGAAAATGATCATCTGACAGTTGAGCAGATGACGCAGATACTTTACGAAATAGGCTCCTATTTTTACAATAAATATACCTTGGATGATATATTTAAAGAAGAATTTGTTGAACAAATTCGCCCGTTTTTTCCGGGCGATAGCGAAAAACAGCTTGAAGACAAGCTTACAATGTTGCGAATAGGTGTTAATATTTATGATAAAGTAAAAGATGTTTACAACGAATACATAAAAAAACGATTGGTTCCCGATGTTTATCGTAAAGTTAAGAGCGCCGATGAATATGATCATCCCAATGATGTAAAATATATAGAGGCGGAACCGGGGTACTTTGTTAAAGTGAACAATTTTAAAAAATTTTTGACCTATAGCGAAGATGAAAAAGAGCGCAGAGCTATCGATGAATTTGAGCATAGGGATGAAGATATAAACAGTATACGCAATAAAATCATCAGGATTGTTAAAACAGCAAATTGGAAAAAAGCACTTTTCTACGGATCGGTTTATGAGAATCCTCTGGCTTCAAAACAGGGTGTTTCTCCATTGCAGGAAAGTATTGACATCAGAGCTAGACTTATTTCAAAAAATACTTATATCAGAGGCGAAAAAGAACTCTATATAGGCGTAAAAATCGAAACGGCACTTTATACATTTATCGTTGCCAATAATATATCAAACGAAATAACCAAGCCGCAGATAGATTTGAGTGCCTCCGAAAATATTGAAAAAAGCGAGGTACTTTATCCGGTTCCTTTGAATGCCGGTAATCATCCGTTTGTGCAAAAATATTTCGGAGAGTTTTTGCTCCCGATTAAAATAACCGTGGAAGATGTCAATAAACCGGTAATAATCAGAGCAAAAGTAAAACTGTTTTCCTGTGATAACAATCTTAACTGTTCGCCAGAAGAATTTGATTTTGAATTGCCTCTTCTAACCGAGGGAGAAGAAATACTTTCCAACGGATATGATAATTATTTCAATATGGCACTGTCAAGATTGCCGAGCGGTGATAATAAACACATAACGTTGAAAAAATTTGTGGTTGACAGCGATAATAAAAATCATCAAGTGTTACGCTTGGAATTTATCAGCGATAAAAAAATTAAAAATTTCAAGATATTTGCCGAAGCAAAAGATGAAATAGTTCTTTTTGATTCACCTCTTATCAGCTTGCAAGAAAACAAAGTTTATGTAAGGCTTATTCCGCACGGCAGGCAAGATACTCTTGATATGGCCGATATGACTTTTACCATCAGTGCAGTTTTGAATAATTCATATTATTATCGTCAAACCTTGCAAGCCGGCATATCTTCGGATTTTGATGTTGATGCTTTGAAACTTAATTTCGGTTTACTTTTCTTGGCGATATTGGGTGGGCTTATTCTTAATTTTATGCCCTGTGTTTTTCCGGTTATATCATTGAAAATGATGGCTTTCAGTAAGACTAAAGTAAAACAAAGAGCAGCATTAAAAAGAGATTTGCGGCAAACAGTTATCGGGATTTTTTGCGGTTTCACGTTGTTGATTGCAATGTTATGGTTGGCAAAATATTTGGGCTATTCTCTGGGTTGGGGAATGCAATTCCAAAGTATGGGATTTTTGGTAACAATGACGTTTGTCGTAGTGTCAATTATTATAGCCTTGCCGGTGCTTAATTTTAATGATATGACATTGCCGGATATGGGGAAATACTCCGGCTTCATAATCGGTAATTTGGCAGTTTTGTTGGCCACTCCTTGTACCGGCCCTTATTTGGCGAGCGCAGTCGGATTTGCTCTGGCCGGCAGTTATGCGGATATTTTAGTAATTATGTATGGAGTGGCTTTAGGATTATCTGTTCCGTATATACTTATTTTAACTCTGAAACAACCGGAAACTTTCTTTCCTAAACCGGGAGAATGGATGCGTAAATTAGAAATATTTATGCGCATAATGTTGTATCTGACGGTTGGTTGGTTTATGTTATTGATGTTTGAACAAACAGATTGGCATTTTATTCTTAAATTTATTGGAATAATGCTGTTATTTGCCTTTATTATAGGTATATGCAAAAAATTTTTGGAATATCTTGACGGAATATTGGATGAGCGGATTCCATTGGAAACGTTGATTAAAATTCGTCGAGGTGTTTATGTGTTTATGTTGGGGCTTTTGCTTTTGTGTTCGTGGATTTGCACCAATATGGCAAACACAAGTTTTCAAAAAAACTATGAAACGAATATGAAAAATCGCCTTACTTTTATAGACAGAGATTTAATAGATAAATATTTGAACGACGGGCATCCCGTTTTAGTGGAGATCAGTGCCGATTGGTGCTTGACTTGTCACGCTAATAAGATGTTTGTTTTTAATAAGACCAATATGGAACACTGGAAGAGTTCTTACAATCTGGAATTTATACGAGTTGATTGGACCAATTATAATAAGGAAATTCTGGATTATATGGGAAAATTCGGGCGCAAAGGTTTGCCTTTCTATATTTTATATACACCGTTTATCAAAGAAGGAATGGTTTTACCGGAAATATTTGAAGAATCCGATTTGTCGCAAATCCTAAATGTTTCTAAAATGCGCTAGTTATTTTCAAGAAATTTGATTAGTTTCGGCAAAGCGTTTTGTGCATCTTGCCGCCCGAGTTCATAAACTTCACTGAGCACTTGTTTATTTTTTTCGGTATGACTGATTTTTATTAATTTGCTCGGACGAATCACAAAAATTTGCCCGTCTTTTTGCATTTTTTCAATGTCAGCTAGTTCATTATTATACATAATATGACGATTTTTGATGGATTCGATAAAGCGAGGAAATTTTCGATACATAAAATATGCCAACCAAGTCAGCTTATTTGGCTTCTTAACATAACCGGCGGCACGGGTTTGAACTACTACGCATTTATTATATCCCATATTTTGGAAAGCTCTTACCGGAATACTGTCAGCAATGCCACCATCTAAATATTCATTGTTTTCTATTTTGCTTATGCGTGAAACAAAGGGCATTGAAGCCGAGGCACGTAAATAAGGCATTTTATTTCGCAACTCTTCGCAACGAATATATTCCGCCTTGCCGGTTTGCAAATTAGTGCAAGTAACGTAAAAAGCACTTGGAGATGCTTCAAAAGCATCATGATTAAAAGGAAATAATTTTTCCGGCAAATCGTGATAACAAAATTGTTCGCCAACCATATTACCGGTGGTAATCAAGGAATAAAAGCTCATATAACGTTTATCGGAAGCATATTTCAGAGTGTAATTAATACTTCTGCCTATTTGTCCGGAAACAAAAGAGCAACCGTGAATGGCTCCGGCCGAAACTCCTATTACTCCGTCGAAATGAATTTTGTTTTCGGATAAAACATCTAATACACCGGCGGTATAAATGGCTCGGTGTGCTCCTCCTTCAAGCACTATTCCGGTTGCCATATCGGTATTCCGCAGCTGTAAATTTGATTATCGGGATGTGATTTAAGCATTGCAGAGCTGAAATTTTCTTTTCTGCCGTTTTTATTGCAATATCCTTTTTCCAATTTACCGTTTCTATATTTCATTCTGCCGTATAATGTTCCGTCAGCCAAATATACATCCAATCCGCCATCCAATTTATTGTTTTTGTAGTTGGCAGAAATTTCTATACCACGTCCCAAATGATACAATTTATACATACCGTTTTTCTGCCCTTCTTTGTAGTATAAACGCAGTTTGGGATTGCCGTTTTCATAAAAATACGAAGCCAATCCGTTAAGGTACCCTTTTTTATAGTTTTCAATACTGATATAACCTCCGTCCGAATTTTTTAAGGCCACCTTTCCTTCAAGAGGTTTTTTGTTAGCATCAAGGCAATATTTAATATTATCACTATTGGTTGTGCAACTGTAATTCAAAGGTTTTTCCGAAGAACTTCTGGCAACATCGTATCCTTCAAAATTTTGTTCGCTAACAGTATCTGATGTTTGCTCTTGCCATGTTTGGCTTTCCGATTGTTGCTGTTCTTGGGTGCCGTATTTCATTTTATAGCGAGGCTGTTTAGTTTGTGGCTGATTAACCTTGGGCCCCGGTACAGAAATACCGCAGTACGCTTGTGGCGAAAAGTAAAAGAAAGACATCACCGCAAAAATCAATAATTTAAGTTTCATTAATTAAATCCTTTTTATTTATTAAAGAAATCGTGTCCCTTGGAAGACATCATAGGGAACATCAAATCATCAGACTTTTTCTGAGTTGTTCCGTATTTTTTTCTTAATTTATCGAGCGTTCGAAGTGTTTTGGTGTCCTCCGGAGGCAAAACTTCCCGTAATTTTGTATCGACAACATCATAAAGATTACGATCTTCAATATCAATTTCTTGCAATTCGTGGAATTCATTTATGCAAGATTTTAATAAATTGACTTTCAAATTTTCATTTTTGACCGTGTCTGCCAATTTTGCGTATTCTCTTATGCGCGGTCTGCCATTGAGCATTTCCGCTATTTCCAAGCGGGTTGATATAAAGTCATCTCCGTACGTTGTTTTTTGAGCTTTAGAAATACTATTCAAAATATCAATTTTATCCTTTTTATTGGAAACGTATGCCAGGGCATTGCGGTAATGTTTTACCACTTCATCAATACGTTTTTCCCTTCTAGTGAAACCATCAATAGTTTGCAAGGTCATCAAGGTATCGGCGCATAATTTATGAGCACGGAATTTATCTCTGTCATTGGCTTCTTCATTGCCGATGATACGTTCACAGGCTGCGGTTATTTTTTCCGGATTATAATCGGAACTGTCATTCCATGCGTTTTGAATGTTTGCCACCATTATAATGTTACGGGAAGTCAAATCCAAAGCTTTCTTCTTATATTCCATCGCCCGATAGTGCCATTTATTGACCGCTGTCATATTATTAACGCTGTTGGATTCTTTTTCGTATATTTCCGATACATTGTAGTAGAATTGCGCCAAATGCTCATCATTTACGATTTTGAAATCGTTGTTTTCCTTATCATCATCAATAGAAATTGATAAATCTTCCATTGCGGTAACAATGCCGCTTAATTCGGTAATATTCGTCCGGTCATTATAAATATGCCAAGCTTGCCGATTTAATTTCATCATCTCATAATCTTCCAGCAAGAAAGCATTTTGACCGGCACGTTTGGCAAAAATCTCATCATAGAGTTCTTCTACCGAATTTGAAATATTGATATTCATTCCGACCAAAGAAAAAATGTTCTCAAATGATTTATCGATTTTTTTCTTGTTGAGGCTGGTTGACATTGTTTTAGCATAATCCAATCTGTCACGAATATAATCGGTTACGACTGCTTGTTGACGCTCATCTTCAAGACCGGAATTAACATCTTCCGGAGTATAGTTTTCTCCAAAGTGTCTATGATACAGACTGTCCATATATGCAGAACCGTTCTCATCATCCGAACTGCTGTGTAAGAGCAAAAGAGCTCGTTGATATAATTCAACCATACTCAGAGGTTCTACCTGCTCCGGACTTGAAATAACCGGCACCTGTGAACCGGCATTTTCTTCGGTATTGTCCAAAGCCTCATCGGGTGTTTCTGGATTATTTTCAAGCAGTTCTTCTTCGGTATTGTTTTCTTCTGTCATAAGCGCCTCCTGGAATAGGTTCATTTAAGCATATTTTTGCACTTATTTCAAGAAAAATTTGTCAAACTGTAGATTTTTTGACAAATAAAAAACAGCTCCGATTTCGGAGCTGTCTGAAACTCGATATGCTAGAAGCGATAAAGCATACCAACAGTAACTTCTTTCAAGTTATTCATTCTCTTGGTGCCGATGTAGGAATATCTGCCGATAACACGGGCAGATAAGTTGTCAGTCATATCATATTGCATACCTAAACCTGCACGATAGCCGACTTTAGTGGTCGAGCTGTTTGGCATTTGCTTATATTTAATATCATAAATTGCACCACCGGCTGTTAATACAGCACCCAAGTTAGAACACATAATCGGCATTTTGCCGTACAAATCCATTGCGTATGCCTGAAAACTGTTTTTGGATTTTCCGTCGCCGTAAGGATTGGCGTTTTTCAATTCGCCGGACATTTGATATGAAAATTCGGTATAAATGCGCTTATTCCATTCCATACCTAAATCGGCCTTACCGGAATGGAAATTCTTTTTGAAATTTTTGGCATCGTTTCCCTGATGTGCATGACTGTATACATAATCCGCTCCGATGTAAGGGCGAATTAAGGATTTTTGCCAATTATATATACCGGCTTGTGCATTGACAGCCATTAAGCAGGCAACTCCTGACAGTAACAATATTTTTTTCATCTTTAATTTTCTCCATTTATAAATGTTAAAATAAGTTATCTGCGTTACGATGTGTATATAACCGTGAAAAACAAAATTTAAATAGTGACAGGAAAAAAAAATGCCTCTATTTTGTTGAATAGGGGAGAAATAATATGTGTGAATGTCCGTCTTTTGAATGTAGTAAATGTTTGCGTTTGTTGGAATTTAGAAAACAAAATAAGCAAAAATTTCCAAATTATCATAACGGACCGGTTGAATCGTTCGGAAATTTAAATGCACAAATTTTGGTGGTTGGACTTGCTCCCGGATTAAACGGTGCCAATCAGACCAATCGACCGTTTACCAATGATTATGCCGGTGATATTTTGTATCCGGCGCTTAAAAAATTCGGTTTTGCCAAAGGGGAATATAAAAGGGTAAAAGATGATGGTTTTGAATTGGTAAATGTGCGAGTTACCAATGCGGTACGCTGTGTGCCTCCGCAAAACAAAGTTACTGCCGAAGAAATTGCGGCTTGTCGAGGATATTTGCAAGCAGAAATGGCATTGATGCCGAATTTAAAAATCATTCTTTCTTTGGGAGCCGTTTCCCATGGTGCGGTATTACAAGCTTTGGGATATAAAAAATCGGCGTTCAAATTTGCACACGGAGCAAAGCATATTTTATTTAATCACAATATAATGTTACTGGATTCGTATCATACCTCACGATATAATATAAACACCGGAGTTTTAACCTCTGAGATGTTTGATGAAATAATAGC
>OMQI01000161.1 GCA_900313185.1 uncultured Rhodospirillaceae bacterium | reverse complement strand
GGAGCTGAGGTATATCCTCTTATTGAAGGCGGAAAAGGAATTAACGGAACCGACGGTAAAAGCTCAGGTTATTGGGCTAAAGAAGGAGGCGTCGGTACAATATCTATGGTCAGCCCGACCGAAATTTCGCTTTCCGGCACGATTATACCGGAAATATTCCACGAAAAAATCCGTGCCAAAAGACACCGTGAAATGGTTGAATACGCTATTCGTGGCGGTATTTCACAAGCTCAAATTGCTCACGATATAGCCGGTAACAATGGCCGTATTCACATTAATATGCTTTGGGAAATGGCAGATTCTGAAGAAGTTATAACCAGAGTATTGGACGGAGCTAAGGGACTTATTCACGGCGTTACTTGCGGAGCCGGTCTTCCTTATAATTTAGGTGCAATCGCCTCCGCTCACAATGTTTATTATTACCCGATAATCTCATCGGCACGTGCAATGGCTATTTTATGGAAACGTTCTTTCCGTAATTATGCTCAATATTTGGGTGGCGTGGTTTATGAAGACCCGTGGTTAGCAGGCGGACACAACGGATTGTCAAATGCCGAAAATCCTCTGCAGCCGGAAAGGCCTTATGAGCGTTTGGTGGCTTTACGTAAAGTTTTAGTTGAATTGGGATTACCTAACCTGCCGATTATTATTGCCGGAGGCGTATGGAGTTTAAGCGATTGGCAAGACTATATCGATAATCCGGAACTCGGACAAGTAGCTTTCCAATTCGGTACCCGTCCGATGATTACCAAAGAGAGCCCTATAAGTGATGCTTGGAAAATGCTTATGATGCACACGCAAAAAGGTGATGTAATCTTGCAAAAATTCAGCCCTACCGGATTTTTCTCTTCGGCAATAAAAAACAAATTTTTAAGCAACTTAATTCGCCGTAAAAAGGCCGAAATTCCATACAGTGAAACTGCCAGTGAAGAAATGAGCTTTTTGCTGCCAATCTCACCGATTAAAGCGGTATATATAAGACCGGAAGATAAAAAGCAGGTTGAAGAACAACGTCATTTGGGATACTCTATGATAAAAGAAACTCCTGATGATACTTTGGTATTTTTAACCCCTGATGAATGGACAGACATTCAAAGACAACGTGCCGAATGTGTGGGCTGTTTATCTCAATGCCAATTTTCCGGTTGGTCACGAGCCAATGGCTCTACCGGTAAAATACCGGATCCCCGCACCTATTGCATTCATCACACTTTGATGGATATTGGTCACGGCGGAGATATTCAAAACAACTTGGCATTTGCCGGACATAATGTTTATCGTTTCTCCAGCGATCCGCTGTATGCAAATAATCATATTCCGAGCATACACGAATTGTTCAGTGCTATTCTGGCCGGTAAATAATTATATATTCTTGACACAAAAAAACAGCCCTCTTTCAAAGGGCTGTTTCTTTATCCTAATTCAATAGAATTATTTAGCTGCGTTAATATCTGCTTGCAATTCAGTTGCAGATCTTCCGTTTGCCGTCTTACCGTTAATGAATACGGCCGGTACACCGTTAACCTGAATTTTTCCGGCGAAAGCGGCAACATCGCTTATATGCTTAGCGATTTCTTCATTGGCAATATCAGCCTTGTATTTTTCCATATCAACACCGGCATTTTTGGCGATTTCATCAACTAATTCTTCACTGCTGGCATCACCTTCCATAACACCTTTGTAGAATTCCAAGAATTTACCTTGATTGAATGCAGCAAAACCTGCTTTAGCTTGGTAGCTGGAAACCGGAGAAACGAATGTCAACGGTTTAAATACGAACTTAACATCGGCATTGTCTGCAATAAGTTTTTCGATTTCCGGAGACAATCTCTTGCAATAACCGCAGGAGAAGTCAAAGAATTCGGTAACCGTAACTTTAGCATCTTTCGGGCCGATAAACGGAACATTAGTTTCGCTCATAATATCACCGGCGTGCTTTGCGAGCAATTCAGCTGCAACTCTTTCCTGCTCTTCACGTTGTTGTTGTTCATAAGCTTGCATAGCATCAGCAACAATCTTCGGATTTTGGCTTAAAACACTGGCTAAATCAGCCTGAGATACAGCACCGGCAGCATTAGCCATCGGAGAAACGGTTACAACAGGTGATTTAACTTTGAAAACTGAAACAATAGCAACCGTTGCTAAAATAATAGCAACCGTTGAAAGAATGATTGAAAAATTTTTCATATTTTATTTCCTCAAATAATTAATGTTCAAACACGATTAACATAATCTCTTTTTTTTATTTTCGCAAGTATAAAAACATTTTTTTAACAATACTAATAAAATATTAACCGATTTTTATTCCTTTTGCCTATACAAAATAGATATAAAAACGGAGACTAAAATGTTTAACATAAAACTTTCTATATTTTCGGCAACTCGTGAGCTGGAACAAAAAATTGATGAAATGCACGATAAAATTATCGAAAGTTCTCTTTACTTCAAAGAAGCTTTTGATATTTATCTGAAAGAAAAACGCAGTGAGAATTACCGTCGTGCCAGTAAAAAAATAAAAATAATCGAGGCGCAGGCCGATGATTTGCGTCGAGACATTGAAAGCAGATTATATATTCAAAATTTGATTCCCGATTTGCGAGCCGATGTTTTGCAAATGGTAGAAAATATAGATAAGGTCATTAATGAGTTTGACGAAGTCGCTCACAAATTTTATATAGAACAGCCGGAAATTCCCGATAAATTTCAGGATAAATTCCGCTTATTGGTTAAACAAGTATCGGAATGCGCCGAAAATATGGCCATTGCATCAAGAGCTTTTTTCCGTGATTTTACTACCGTCCGTGATTATTCACGCAAAGTCTATTTTCTGGAGCACGAAAGCGATAAAACTTGGGCAGCATTAAAACAAGATGTTTTTGATTCGGATATGGAACTCGCCCACAAAATACAATTAAGCTCACTTATCGGTGAGGTGGCAGACGTTGCGGATAGGGCTGAAGATTGCATAGATGCCGTTTTAATATTCACAATTAAAAGAGATATTTAATGGAATTAAGTTACTTTTTCTTTTTAAGCAGCGGCTTATTTTTAGGGTGGTCTTTGGGAGCAAATGACGCCGCCAATATTTTTGGCACTGCCGTCGGTTCAAAAATGGTTCGTTTTACTTCCATAGCCCTACTCGCTTCCGTATTTGTTATTTTAGGTGCCGTTTACGGCGGTGCCGGCACCAGCGAAACCTTAGGAGAATTAGGAGCGGTTAATGCATTGGCAGGCTCTTTTATGGTTGCATTATCGGCGGCTTTAGCCGTTTATTTAATGGTTAGGGTAGGAATTACGGTTTCCACTTCGCAAGCAATTGTCGGCGCAATTATCGGTTGGAACTTATATGCCGGTAAGCACACCGATTATGAGACACTCGCCAAAGTGGTTTCGACTTGGGTACTTTGTCCGTTAATTTCCGGTATTATTGCCGTGCTTTTATATTTACTGCTGAAAAAAATAATAAAATGCTCAAGTTTACATTTATTAATGCAAGACCAGCTTACTCGTATTGCAATGTTTGTTACTGCCGCCATCGGAGCTTATGCCTTGGGCGCCAATAACATTGCAAATGTCGTGGGTGTGTTTGTAAAATCTTGTCCCTTCAAACCGCTTTATATGAACAACACTGTCTTGCTAAATCCGGAACAAGTTTTATTTTTACTCGGAGCCATAGCTGTCAGTGTGGGAATTATGACTTATTCAAAAAAAGCAATTATGACCGTAGGAAATAATTTGATGAAAATGTCACCGATGGTAGCATTAATCGTAGTTTTAGCACAATCTGCCGTTCTTTTATTGTTTTCTTCAACTTCGTTGCATGCTTGGTTAGAGGCTTCATCTCTGCCGACAATTCCATTGGTTCCGGTTTCCAGTTCTCAAGCAGTCATCGGGGCGATTTTGGGAATTGGTCTCATCAAAGGCGGACGTGGTATTAATTGGAATATAGTTCGTAAAATAGTTGTAGGATGGGTGACAGCTCCTTTTATGGCAATGTTTATCTGTTTTATTTGTTTATTTTTCTTGGAAAATGTTTTCAATTTAACGGTTTATATCAACGAATAATTCACATAAATTCAAAATATATTTTCTTTTATTATGAAAATCTTAATGATTTGCGCCTATGTTAGCAGTATATAATGGGAGAAAGATTATGCTAAAATTGAGCCGTAACGGGATTGGTTTGTTGACTGCGCAATATCGTAGTGTATTGCGTAAGTGCCTATTACTGAATTTGTTTGCAGCCGGTATATTTACATTTTCTACACCAGCTGAGGCAACTGTTTATGATTCCGCAGTAACTCCTAGATTTCAATATATGGGAATGTCTGTGTATGCCGACGATACGGCTTAT
>OMQI01000149.1 GCA_900313185.1 uncultured Rhodospirillaceae bacterium | reverse complement strand
GAATACAGAAAAGTATGCGGATGATCTTGTTAAAGAGAGCTGGCGACTTGCAAGCGAATATTTAAGCCAAACCAAGATGATATTCATGCATCTTTACAGGAGTGGGATTCCGATGCCTCTGTTGTCTGAATGGCTCGGGCATGCACAGATGGAAACAACCGTGAATATAAAATATCCTCACAAATTTAAAGTTACAGTCAAAGCGGCTTGATGTATGTACTTTAATTTGGAAGGATATTATGCTTTGCTATATAAAGTAGAGATTACTACGGGTTCATTTTTCATCTGTTTAGGAATTACCCTATTAGTTTTAAGCGACGGTGGGTTAAATAGCAAATGAAAACCTCAAAACAGTAAATTAAACATCATCAAATCACTAAAATAAAATACATCAAATCACTAAAATTATGTTTGCAAAATTTTAAATTGTGGTATACTGATAATACTATATGGAACGGAGGTAATTGAATGGATTATAAACCGAGGATTGTAGACTCTCTTTTGGATTTAAAATTAGAAGCTTTCGGCGCTACTCTGCTGAAGGGACCGAAGGGTTGCGGAAAAACGACATCAGCTAAGCAAAAGGCAAAAAGCTTTGTTGAATTTCAAGATGAAGAAGTAAGGGATAATTTGTTGGCGGTTGCAGAAACTGCACCCAAAAGACTTCTTATCGGTGAAAAACCGAGACTATTTGACGAATGGCAGGACGCTCCCAAGCTTTGGGGAACAATACGAAAAGATATAGACGATACCGGTTTAAGCGGACAGTATATTTTAACAGGTTCTTCATCACAGGATATTGACACTCCACACACCGGAACGCTCCGTATTAGCCAGTTGCTTATGTACCCTATGAGCTTATATGAAAGCGGAGAATCCAACGGCACGGTATCTCTTATTGATTTGTTTAATAATCCTGATAGCTTTGAAAGTTGCGAGTCAAATCTTACTGTCGATGATTTGATTTTTGCAATTTGCCGTGGAGGCTGGCCGAGATGCTTGTCACTGCCAACAGAAAGAGCTAAGTTTGAAATTGTAAAGGATCTCTACCGTCAAACCTACTCTGTTGATATTATCAATATCGACAAGGTTAAGAGAAATCCCCGTATTGCGCAAGCGATACTGCAATCTTACAGCAGAAATATTTGTACCTTAGCCGAAACCAAAACTATTGTTGGCGATGTCAAGGCAAACTTTGATGTAAGTGATCCTACGATATATGATTATATTTCCGCACTTGAAAAGTTATATATAATTGAAGATATTGATGCTTGGTGTCCGGCAATTCGTTCAAAAACTGTCATTCGTGCATCGAAAAAAAGAAATTTTGTTGATCCATCAATTGCGGTTGCCGCACTTGGTTTATCTCCCACATATTTTAACGAAGATTTTAAAACTCTTGGATTTTTATTTGAGTCCCTATGTATTCGCGATTTAAAGATCTACTCTGCTGCGTTTGACGGACAAATGTCTTATTACAGAGATAGATACGGACTTGAAGCAGACGGTGTTCTTCATTTAAATGACGGTCGCTATGCTCTTCTTGAATTTAAGTTAGGCTCATCAGAAATAGAAGTAGGCGCAAAGCATTTATGTGAAATCGAAAGACTGGTAAAAGAATATAACGAGAAGGAGCAACAGTGCAAATTAAGACCGCCGGACCTAAAAATTGTTGTTACCGGTACGCAATACGGCTATAAGCGTCCCGACGGAGTTTTCGTTATTCCTGTTGGATGCTTGAAAAATTAAATATTGCTTTCAAGGATGTTCTGCTATTAAAGATAAAAAGCGTAATCAACCTTGTGCAAAATGCTCTCTACCGATATTGGCAGGGAGCATTTTTGTTTCTCGATATAAGTGTTTATTTGTTCTTATATTTGTCCATTTCTAATAAAACACGGTATAACTGTTCTTGTTCTGCCTTTGTTTTTGAAGCAATAAACTCATAGCATTTAAGCGGAATGCTGTCAGTGGAATCTTCGTCTTCGATCTTTTCAAATATCTGTGAAAGTGAGACCTCAAGTGCCTTGGCAACGCTCCAAAGTGATTCTAAGGTGCAATTCTTTTCACCGCGTTCTAATTGACCGATGTATGTTGGATGAAGTCCGGAAAGTTCGGCCACTTTTTCCTGACTTAAATTTTTCTCTGTTCTATAATTACGAATTCTTTGACCAATAATTTTCGCAATATCACTCATGTTCATCCCTCCGTATATAGTCTATAAATATTATTTATTTTAATCCATAGACTATTGATATTTGTTTCGAGCAATGATACACTATGAATATTGATATATTAATTGTTAGTGCTTATAGTATTTATTGGAGGCCTGTATGAAAAACTTTTACCTGCTGTTTTACGGGATATAGGAATATTCCATTACAAAAAAGAAAAGCCGTAGTTCAGAGGTTAAAAACTGAACTATCAGCCTTAATGTATAATGGATATCAAGCTTAATAACGACAATTTTATAAAATCATACTTTTCGAGTACAATATTATAAAAACTCGGAGGTAAAAATGATGAAAGGAACAATTATATCAAACGAAGTAATAGAACAATTCGAAAAACATTTGAGAATGGAGGAAAAGTCGCAAAACACAATAGAAAAGTATATCCGTGATGTGAGTGGCTTTGCGGAATATCTCGCCGGGAATAGCGTGAGCAAGGAAAATGCCATTGCGTATAAACAGCATTTGCAAGATAAGGGTTATGCAGTTAGGAGCATAAATTCCATTATTGCCTCTTTGAACGCTTTATTCTTATTTTTAGGTGCCGCCCACCTAAAACTGAAATCTTTGAAGCTACAGCAACAAGTTTACTGCCCCGAGGAAAAGGAACTTACAAAAGCGGAATATGCCCGACTCATTCATGCCGCAAAGCAAAAAGGAAATGAGAGATTAAACCTTGTTATTCAGACAATCTGCGGTACGGGGATTCGTGTGAGTGAATTGCGATTTATTACCGTTGAGGCAGCGCGTAAGGGCGAAGCGGTGGTTTCTCTTAAAGGTAAAACAAGGACAGTGTTTATTGTAAAAGACCTACAAAAGAAATTGCTCCGCTATTGTAGGGAGCAAAAAATCACGCAGGGTTCGGTGTTTATAACTCGCACAGGTAAGCCGATGAGCCGCACAAATATCTGGCGAGAAATGAAAAGTCTTTGCGAGCAGGCAGATGTAAATCCCAACAAGGTCTTTCCACATAATCTGCGCCATTTATTTGCCCGAACTTTCTATGGCATTGAAAAGGATATTGCCAAATTAGCCGATATTCTCGGTCACAGTAGCATAAACACAACACGAATTTATATTATTACCACCGGCACAGAACACCGTCAGCGTATGGAAAATATGCGGTTAATTATATGAAAAAAGCCACCGATAACGGCGGCTATGACATAATAAGTATTATGTTGTCAAAAAAAATAAAAGCATACCTATACCTATAAAACTACACACATCATTATATCACTATTTCATCAAAACGCAAGCAATTCTAAAAGAAAAGTATGATTTTTAGAGAATTCGTTGATTTTCAGATTAAATGCAACCCCTATATATCCCTAAGGTTGCATTCACTCTGAGAATCCCCTACTGTTGCATTTACTTCAAAAAAATATGCTATG